>NZ_JAKJSQ010000013.1:0-73941 GCF_050337105.1 Aliivibrio kagoshimensis | reverse complement strand
TTACAAAAACACACAATTTTAAATTTTAGGCTGTAAATAATTATTAATCAGTAGGTTAAATGGATTTTCAATGTTTTCGTATCTTGGTGGAAATGAGATCGATATCACACTTATTGATTTATTTTGCACCCTGAATTATATGCATGATCGCCATCATGTTTTTTGATTTTTTAGATTCTATACTGACACTGAAAATTACATACGTGGTGCTAAGGCTATGCCGATGGGGGGCTGCAACTTAGACCATTAATTGATATTTGTTATCAGGAGAGAAAAATGTTCAAAAACTTATTTGCAAACTTACAAAAGGTAGGTAAAGCATTAATGTTACCCGTATCGGTACTTCCGGTTGCGGGTATTTTATTGGGGGTTGGTGCTGCTAATTTTAGTTTCCTTCCTGACGTGGTTTCTCACTTAATGGAGCAAGCTGGTGGTTCTGTATTCGGTCAGATGGCTCTGCTATTTGCTGTAGGTACCGCACTGGGTTTTACAAAAAATGATGGTGTTGCTGGTTTAGCTGCTGTTGTTGGTTATGGAATCATGGTTGCTACACTTAAAGTGATGGCGACAGTAATGGGGGTTGATGGCATCGAGACTGGTGTTCTTGGTGGTATCCTTGCTGGTGGTGTTGCAGGTTGGGCTTTCAATAAGTTCTACCGTGTTCAACTTCCTGAGTACCTAGGATTCTTCGCTGGAAAGCGTGCTGTGCCAATCGTAACGGGTTTTGTTTCGATTGCTTTAGGTCTAGTGCTTTCAGTCATTTGGCCTCCAATTGGTGGCGCAATTGCGGCATTCTCTGATTGGGCTGCAAACCAAAACCCAGTAATGGCATTTGGTATTTATGGTGTTGTTGAACGTTCTCTAATTCCTTTTGGTCTTCACCATATCTGGAATGTACCTTTCTTCTACGAAGCGGGTTCTTGTATGAACAGCGCTGGTGAGCAAGTAAATGGTATCATGACTTGTTTCCTAACTGCTGATGATGCTTCTCGCGCTGCGGGTAATGGTTTCGGTCAGCTAGCTGGTGGTTACTTATTCAAAATGTTTGGTCTTCCTGCTGCTGCAATTGCAATTGCACATTCAGCGAAACCTGAAAACCGCGCTAAAGTAATGGGTATCATGGCTTCTGCTGCGTTAACCTCATTCCTAACGGGCATCACAGAACCGATTGAATTCGCATTCCTATTTGTTGCACCTGTACTTTATGCTATCCACGCGGTACTTGCGGGTGTTGCATACATGCTAACTAACGCATTAGGCGTTGTTCATGGTCACACATTCTCAAACGGTTTCATTGACTTTATTGTTCAATCTCCTCGTGCAGAGAACATGCTTCTTCTTGTTGGCCTTGGTCTTGTTTACGGCGTTGTTTACTACATCATATTCCGCTTTGTTATTAAAGCAATGGATTTGAAAACCCCTGGCCGTGAAGATGAAGATGATACGACAGAAGTGGTAACGGGTTCTGAGCTTGCTGGTGAATTAGTTGCTGCGTTTGGTGGCAAACAGAACATCACTAACCTTGACGCTTGTATTACACGTCTTCGTGTATCGGTTGCTGATGTAGATGCCGTTAATCAAGATCGTTTGAAGCAGCTTGGTGCTGCAGGTGTTGTGGTTGTTTCTGGAGGTGTTCAGGCTATCTTCGGTACTAAATCAGATAACTTAAAAACTGAAATGGATGAGTGGATTCGCGGTAACGCATAATCTAGCCGCTTATTAACAACACGCTTTTGTTGTAAAGAATGCCAGCAGAAATCTGCTGGCATTTTTATTGGTATAACGATTTTATTTTTGGTTTGCTTTCATCGCTTTGCGGATACAAAAAGCAGCACCGCCCCACGTAATGCCTAAGCCAAATACCATCATGAAGATTGCACCTGTAGTCATATTATGCCTCCTTGCTTGATTTATTAATGATAATACCTGTCACTAGCATTGCAGCAACTAGCCCCCAACCTAACATCAGCAGGTCTGATGTTGCATAACCGCCGTAACCATCATTGACAGTATTTACGATGTTGGTACCGATAATAATGGCTAATAGAATTGGGCTCACAAAGCGGATACAGATCTCGAACCATACTCCGATTGAGAACTCAGAAATCTTGTTAACATATGAACGAATGTCAGAAATCTTAACCAACCAACCCATAATAAGCAGTTCAATCAAACAACTCGCTAGCAGTGCGATGTTATTCATAAAGTAATCGACTAAATCAAGCAGTAAAAGCCCTCCGTTTGTTGCAAAGGCCATTGAGATAACTAAGCCCGTTCCGCAAACGATAGAGGCTGCTTTTTTTCGCGACCATTTAAGCTTATCGATCAGCGCCGATGTAACAGCTTCTAAGATTGAAATGTGGGAGCTTAAACCAGCAACAACCAGTGCTAAAAAGAACAGAGGCCCTAAAATGTAAGGCGCTGGTAGTAGATTGATAGCGGCTGGAATGGTAACAAAAGCTAACCCAACACCGGCACTTACCACTTCGGTTAGCTCTTTCCCTTGCTCTTGAGCCATATAGCCTAAGATAGAGAAAATCAAAATACCGGCCACAATCGAGAAGCCACAGTTAATAAGCACGGTCATTACCGCATTATTATTGATATCTGACTTTTCAGGAAGGTAACTTGAGTAAGCAAGCATAATGGCAAAACCGACACTCAAGGTGAAGAATATCTGTCCGTATGCTGCAGACCACACTTTAGGGTCAATAATTTTACTGAAGTCAGGTTGGAACAGGTAGTTTAATCCGTCCATTGCTCCTGGTAAAAACGCCATACGTCCAATCAATGCTACGACCATAATAAAGAGCAGTGGCATCATGATTTTACTTGCACGTTCGATACCTGCTTTTACGCCCCCAAAGATAGCAACAAAGGTGATTGCCCAAGCGATGACCATCGGAATCGCAATGTGCCACTGAATGCTACCTAATTGACTTGGTGAGTTATCACCTAGTTGAAGGTATTCACTGAAGAAGTACGCATTGGTATCCGTACCCCAGCTTTGGGTAAATGACATGCTTAGGTAAGAGATTGCCCAGCCAATAACTGCCACATAATAGACAGCAATTACAGCGGCAATCATCACTTGAAACCAACCAAGCCACTCATATTTTTTGTTTATTCTTGATAATGTTTTCGGAGCAGAGCCACGGTATTTATGGCCCATACCAAACTCCATTATCATAAATGGAATGCCCGCGGTTAGCATGGCAAAAAGGTAAGGGATAAAAAAGGCACCACCGCCATTTTCATAAGCCATATAGGGGAAGCGCCAGATATTACCAAGGCCAATAGCAGAACCTACTGCTGCCAAAATAAATCCCGCTCGGGATCCCCACTGTTCTCGTTTCATAGATAATCCTTTAAGTACTGCATATCCCTAGTAAAGGCATATAAATTAGTGTTTAAATCTAGATATTGACGGAGATGTTGAAGGAATCTACAACAAAACGCCAACAATAGGCTGAGAATATAGAACAGATAAATGTTATGCAATAGGGGCTGGATGATTACTCTGTACAACAAGGCAGTCACATATATTCATATATTGCAACTTGTCAGTTAATTTATCTAACTTAGTGGTTGTCAGTGACCTGTTGATGTTGAGTATGTTATCAATTGTAGGGATATTATCTTTTATAAATCACTATAATAAATAGATGATAAATAAGAGATATGCTCAAAATATAAAAGTAATGCCAAGATTAGCTTGTCCTTGATGCAACCAATCCCCCTCGAATTTAAATTTACACTGAGTGCTCTCTGGACTGCCTTGGCAAAGGGCAGAGAAATCACTGTCTACTGAACTGGCGAGCCAACGTCCTTCTGCATGAAGTGCTATCTGATCGTTAAGTTGATAACGTACACCTGTAAATGCGCCAGCCGAAAAGGCGAGGTTTTTATCTAACCAATCGGCATCTAGATAGGTCCCCCCCACACTAAGACCTAAAAATGAACTCCATTTAGCGGTGAGGGGTATATTAAGAGCACTTTGAAAATGCAGGTAGTTGATATCAAGATCGTAGTTGGTTTTTTCAATATGACTCTGTTGTAAGCTGTAGAAGAGCCCAATTCGACCCTGGTCTACATCGGTTTCAGCAGTAAAGGCAATATTGGAACTCTCATTTACCTGATAGTCCGCCTCTTGCTTATCACTGACCTTTCCACCAAAAGCGAAGCCAAACATTGGGGTGATGTAGCTGTTAGCATCACTTGGGGTCGAGAGAAGTAACAGGACCAAGAGTTGGGTAAGTCGTCGCATGGAATGTTCCTTAAATATTGAAATATAGGCTAAAATCAATAGAGGAGCTAAAATGAGTTATTCACAGTATATAAAGAGTTAGCATGATAATTCAACTCTGCTGTTATCAATTATAGCCTGCGAGGTGCCAGTGAATAGAAGTGCAATATTTACCGATACAACGAGTGTAGTTGATTATGTTGAGTGTCAAAAATACATTCAAGGATCCGTAGGGCTTGTTGCTCAAGGAGGAGGCCAGCGAGGGATTTTTACCGCAGGGGTGCTTGATGCCTTTCTTGAGTCAAGTTTTGATCCATTCTCTCTGTTTATCGGCACTTCCGCTGGGGCAGTGAACTTATGTGCTTATTTAAGTCGACAACATGGCTTTGGCAAAAAATACTTAACCGATGTTATTTCCGATCCTAAATTCTTTAATCTTTTTGATTATGTTCGACACAGTAAAAGCATGGATCTTAACTGGGCATTCAATCAGCTAAACCAGGCCCCGCATAAATTCGATATGGATATGGCGAAATTTACCTTAGCGAATCGGACCGCGTTGGCTGCGGTGACCAATGAAAAAACCTTGCATGATGGCTATCTTCCTCTCTTTTCTAATCAATCTTCGCCGCCATTAATGGATATATTGAAAGCGACGTGTGCCATTCCAATGTTATACCCTGAGCCTATATCTATTAATGGCGAACATTGGATTGATGGGGGCGTATCAGCGGCCATCCCGGTACAGGAAGCTTGGCGACGTGGTGCAAGAATTATTGTGACCATTAGAACCGAACCGATAGGTACTGTTGAAGCACCAATCAAAGCAGTAGTTAAGCCGCACGCAGAGTCTCATCCTTTAAAGCGATTTCAAACCGAAGTATCTAATCGTTACGATGAAATGGTCACGGGTTGGCAGGGTTTTTTGCAAGAGACAATTAAAGAGTTGGTTCAGCAACATGCGGATATTGATGTTGAGCAAGTACTTAAAGGGGGTCGCTGGTTATTTGGCAGTAATGATCTTTTCCGCTTAGCCACGCTAACAGGAGGAAAACTCGATTCGCAATTGATTGATCAGCTGTTAGTTCATTATCAAACCTATGATCTCACCTCCACGTTTTTACAGTCGCCTCCCGACGACTGTTTTGTTATCCAATTAGCTCCCGAAGAGCCCCTAGTCGCTACCGCATTGCTGAGTAAAGCGGATGATCTTGAGCACGACTATCAAATGGGGCTCGCCACCGGGAGGAAGTTTGTGAGCTTCTATCGTGATTTTACGGTTTAGCCATAAGCGATCGCGGGTAACCAGAGGACCAATTGCGGCCATATCACCAAGGCAACTAAAGCCAGAAGCTGAATGATAATAAAAGGGATGACTCCACGGTAGATATCCTTTAGCCGAACCTCAGGTGGACAGACTCCTTTCAAATAGAAGAGAGCAAATCCAACAGGAGGAGTTAAAAAGCTGGTTTGTAGGGCCATAGCAACCAACATCACAAACCACACAATGGTTGGGTTATCAACAACATCATGGCCATTGATATCAAGATCCAATCCCGCAACGACGGGTGCTAATAATGGCAACGCTATTAAGGTGATTTCAATCCAGTCTAAGAAAAATCCTAAAATGAAAATGATGGCCAATATAATCGCAATAGTGCCATAAGCGCCAAACGGTAACCCCGTGAGTGTGGACTCAATCAGTTCATCGCCGCCTAACTCTCTGAGCACCAGTGCAAAACAGGTAGCGCCAAGAAAGATCATGAAAATATAAGCGGTGGTCCCATAGGAGGTGATCATCACCTCTTTGAGGACTTTGAGGTTGAGTTTTTTGTTAAATGCAGCAAGGAGTGTAGCGCCTAGTGCACCGACGCCAGACGCTTCTGTTGGAGTTGCCACTCCCGCAAAAATAGAGCCCAGTACGGTAAAAATCAAAAAAACAGTCGGCAAGATGGCTTTAAAGACTGAAAAGATGACTTGCCAATTAACAGGCTGAACATTATCAGGCAGTGGGGCTTTATTTGGGGTAATCATGCCTACGATGAGGATATAAACAATGTAGATCGCTCCTAATAGTAAGCCTGGAATAACTGCACCCATAAAGAGATCGCCGACAGACAGGCCGAGTTGATCTGCCATGATCACCAGCATGATTGAAGGGGGAAGCAAAATACCGAGGGTTCCGGCTGAAGCGATGGTTCCAAGTGCAAGGGGCAGGTGGTAACCCTGACGCATCATTGTGGGTAGAGACATGACCGTTAATAACACCACAGAGGCACCGATAATGCCTGTTGAAGCTGCTAAGATAATACCAATCGCCGTGACAGTGATCGCGAGCCCGCCGTGTACTTGGCCAAACAGCTGTTGCATAGAGGCCATGAGCTTTTCAGCGATGCCGGATTTATCCAGCATATTACCCATAAAAATAAACATGGGTAGAGCGACTAAAATCCAATTGTCCATGATTTTATAGATGCGATTCACAATCAAGCCGAGAGTATTAAAATCTAAACCAGTAAACGAATCTAAATAGAGATCGGTGAGATAACCTACCCCAGCAAAAGCGATACCGACTCCGCCAAGAACATAAGCGACAGGGATCCCAGTAAATAACAAGCCAATAAAGCTTAAAAACATAAGGATAACAAGGATTTCATTAACTTCCATGAGTCAGGTTCCCTTTTAAGTGATTCCATTCACGAATTATTTTGGCCACGCAGGCTAAGAACAGTAGAGTGAAACTGACGGGAATAACCCCTTTGATGATCCATCGATAAGGCAAACCGGAGGGGGCGCTTGAACGTTCATTAATACGCCAAGATTCGTAGACAAAATCGAGAGAATGTACGATAACGGTAAAAATGAAAGGCATAGCCAGACAGATCAATCCGGCAATCTCAACCATGGACTTGGTTCTTTCACTGAATTTATGGTGGAACAGATCAACACGAACATGTTGATTGGTCAATTGAGCGTAAGAGATACCGAACATGACAGCAATCGCATAGAGGTGCCATTGCAACTCCTCTAATACGATAAGCCCGTTAGAGAAGCCCTTACGCATGATGACTTGGGTGATAATAACCAAAATGAGTATCACATTGGCCCACGCAAAAATTTTGGCACTGCCTTTAACAAGCTGCTCTATTTTCTCAGCCAAAAGCAGTGAACCAGAAGAGGGGGTAGGGTGTTTCATATGCGACTCCGTGAAACAGAGAAAAAGGCTAGCAATCCTGCTAGCCTTAACGTTAATGACTATTTAGCGCGAGGTAAGAAAGCATTTTTCTCCCACAAATCATAACGACTGCGGAATTGACTCATGTCCTGCCACACTTTCGCAAAGAATGGGTCCTCTTTTTTCTTCTCTTCAACAACGTCTAACCACGTATTTTCGAAAAGAGTGAGCATCTCATCATTCCAGTAGCGGAATTTAACCCCTTTCTCCTGGAATTTTTCCATGGCATCAAACTGCATGGATTCACCTTCTGCAATTGAGTAGGTCATGGTCGCTCGACAGGTGGTATCAATCGATTTTTGTTGGTTTTCGCTCATGCCATTCCACGTGTCTTTATTGATCAGAAGTTCGAAAACAGTAGACTGTTGATGCCATCCTGGGAAGTAGTTGTATTTAACGATCTTATGGAAGCCTAAACGCTGATCAATCGCTGGTTGAGAGAACTCAGTGGCGTCGATAGCACCTTTCTCAAGCGCTCCAAATATTTCACCACCTGGTAATTGCACGGTACCTACGCCCAATTTCTCCATGACGGCACCACCTAAACCAAAGAAGCGCATAGTCAGGCCCTTAAGATCTTCAGGTTTTTCGATTGGCTTACTAAACCAACCCGACGTTTCTGGAGAGATAATGGCACAAGGAATCACCTTCACATTGTAACCATTGCTATCGTACATCTCTTGATACAGCTTTAATCCGTTACCAAAGTATAACCACGCCATATATTCGCCAGCTTCAGGACCAAAAGGGACAGCAGAAAAGAGTGCGGCCGCTGGAAGCTTACCTTGCCAGTACCCTGCAGTAGCATAACCAGAGTTCACTTTACCGGATGAGACCGCATCTAAGATTTCTGTTGGGCTCACCAATTTACCGGGTTCGTAAATCTTCATTTTTATGCTGCCACCAGACGTCGCTTGGATCTGATCGGCATACCATTTTATCGGTGTACCAAGAGCAGGCAAGTGACTACCAAAGGCAATAGGGGTTTTGAGTAAGACTTTTTTATCTGCAGCAGATGCGCCTGCTGTAAACAGTGCTGAGGAGATCAGTGCGGCGCAAAGGCCAATTTTTGCAACTTTCATGTTAGGTATTCTCCATGTTTTTCATGTCGTAGCGGTTATCACATTTATGGGTTGTTAATTATTTGTTACATGCTCTAGTGTAGTAAGCTAGTCTGCGATGCTCTATGGGTATCATTGCTGAAATTTTGTAAGTAGTTATAACGAAAAAATTACGTAGTACTACGTAATTTCAGTCGAGAGGTGATGGAAGTGGTAGAAACGATTGATAAAAAAACGTTAAAAATAAAAATCGCCGTTTTATCAATTGCACCTATGGTGGTCATTACTGGATTTATTGCGTTGCTACTTTTTACGCAAGCCAAGCAACTGGTGGAGTATGAATCGACCATCTTAAGAGAGAACTTAACGGCGGCAAAAAAACAGGAATTAAAACAGTACATTGATCTGGCTGAACGATCATTTGGCCCAATTTATGAGAATGCTGGACCGCATGACAGCGAAGCGAAACAGAAAGTGATCGATCTTCTTAATCGTATGACTTATGGCTCGGATGGTTACTTTTTTGCTTATACATGGAGTGGGGACTCTTTGGTGTTGCCCTATCAACCAGAGCGTGTTGGGAAAAACTGGTGGGATGTTGAAGATGTAACGGGGAAAAAGTTATTACAAGAGCTTATCACCGTCGCACAACAAGGCGGCGGCTTTGTGGATTATCTGTGGCATAAACCGTCACTGGAAGAGCCGTTGCCCAAACTTAGCTACGCCGTTTCACTGGATAAGTGGGGCTGGATGATAGGGTCAGGTATCTACATGGATGATATTGAGCTGCAGGTCTCCCAACTGCATGCCGGATTTAAAAGCCGAGTCGGACAGTCTGCGGCCGCCAGTTTTATTATTATCATCACCGCGGTGTCGATCATTTCAGGCCTTGCCGCGTCGTTGAATCTCAATATTAGGCGATTAGCGGATAAGCGCTTATCGGAATTGAATGAACAGATAATTGTTTCGCAGGAGGCGGAGAGAACAAGAGTCTCTAGAGAACTGCATGATGGCATTAATCAGTTATTAGCAGCGGCCAAATATCGACTGGATAACTTGTCCAAAGAGCCTCTAGAGCCAATGGAGAGCAGTGAGTTAGGTGCAGGGCAGTTAGCTATCGATAATGCTATTGTAGAGGTCAGACGAATTTCACGAGATCTTAGACCTACCTTGCTTGATGACTTAGGCTTAGTGGCGGCGATTGATAACCATATTGCAGAAGTACAAGAAAGGACTGGAATTGAGCTATTATTTGAGCACGATATTGATGATTTAACACTTAAAGCGTCCACAGAAACGACCCTCTATAGAGTGATACAAGAGTCATTGAGAAATATTGAGAAACATTCGCAAGCACAGGCTGCCGATATTATTTTGCAACAAGAGGGACGGCACTTAATCCTTACCGTAACAGATGATGGCAAAGGGTTTAGACGACGTATAAAAGACAGAAAACAGATCAGAGACTCTAACGGAATGGGACTGAGAAATATGTCTGAGCGCATCGAACAGTTAGGGGGAGATTTCTATATCAACAGTACGTTGGGTGAAGGGACTGAGATAAAAGTAGTGATGGAGATAAACACAATATGATTTCATTAATTTTGGCAGATGATCATCTATTGATGCAGGAAGGATTAAAAGCCCGGTTAGAGAGAGAGACAGAGTTATCGATAGTAGATTGTGTCGGGACTGGTGCAGAGGCATTGGCGCAGACACTGCGACTTCAACCCGATCTGATCCTGTTGGACATCAATATGCCAGAAATGACTGGCATAGAGGTGTTAGAGGCATTGAAAACCGGAAAAAGTAGCACTAAAGTGATCATTCTTTCTATGCACGATAGCCAAGAGTTTATTGTGAGCGCAATGCGCTCTGGAGCTTGTGGTTATGTGCTTAAAGATGTCTCTTCAGATGATTTAATAAAAGCGATCCATACCGTTGCTGAAGGAGGAACCTATTACAGTTCAGTCGTTTCTCAGCGGCTCCTTGATAGTGTAACAGCACTGCAAAAAGAGGAGGTTCAACAGCATCTGACTCAACGTGAGGAGGATGTGTTGTCCGCATTAGCTAATGGAGATTGCAATAAGAACATCGCTCGTAATTTGAGCATTAGCGTTCGTACCGTTGAAACGCATCGCTTGAGAATAAAACGCAAACTTGGGGTGAAATCGACAGCGGCTTTGGTGAGGGTTGCTTTAGATAGAGGCTTAGTGTGTTAAACCAGCACCGCGTGATGCCGTGCTGGTTATTGAGGATGATTTAAGCGGCTGAGCTATTGGGGGTTAAATAGGTTTGCCAAGCTTGTTGATACATCGCTTGAGACTGTTTTCTCAAACTCTCTATTTGAGCTAACTCAAAGGGTGAAAACGCTCTCTGTTCAACGGCAACCAACCGTTCGACTTTTTGAATCTTTTCGTAAATAGCGTGTTCGGGGCCACTTTTGACCTCGGCAATGTCGGCTAGATGAAGCTGAACTTCTGCAATTAAGCCAGTCTTTGGTAGTTTAACCAGTAAATTCAAATCACGGTACCCTGACTCTCCTGGTGTCTTAAAGCGATTTTTTACCTTTACAATGGTGGATTCGCGATTCAGATTTTCATACGCCACCATTAAATCATTGACGTTATTCGCCACGATAGTCGCTCTTGCTAGATCGGTGATTTTATTCACTTGACCATTTAACTCAGTGGCAATTTTTATTTTAGCGCGTTGTTCACTTTTAATGCCTGAGAAGTGAGGCTGAGTATGAGAGAGGAGTGCCGTGTAGTTACACAGTGACTCTAATTCAAATTGAGCTTGATGAGCTTTAGAGTAAAGCACGTCGAAATCTTGGTAGGGTTGCTCGACGGATGAGAGTAGGTTTTCCACGCCATACAGTCCGCTAAGTGAGTGCTGAAAATCCTTTTTACTGGTTTCAGTTCTTTCTGTGTCACGGTTTTCCGCGTCTTTAATTTCTTGAAGTGGTGACGCCTGAACAGGACCTCGGCCAAAGACCAAAACCATTAATACAGCAGCTCGCAATAATCGATTCATTGAATCTCCTTAAACAATCTGTTCCATTTTTAGGTGCACTTAGTAAATCGAAAAGTTACAAAGGCGTCTAAGTGACTAATAGTAGGACAACAGTTTTCTAAAAATATTCGAATCGTTTGCTTATAAAATAGATATGGAGATAGAAAGGCAATAATACAAGTCTAAGTGGGAAACTTTTGTGACCAAGATAAAAAAGGCTAGAGGGACTAGCCTTAAACAATTGGATTTGAGACCTTACTCGCTATCTGTCTGCTGACGGAATTTAAGTTGCAAACCTTGCAAGAAGTTTCTTAGAATCTGATCTTTACACTCACGGTAATGTTTGTGATCAACTTTACGGAAAAAAGCACTGAGTTCATGTTTGCTCATACGCAGATCAGCGCTGTCCATTACCGCTAACACGTCCTCCGCTTTAAGGTTCAAAGCAATCTTTAACTTCATGAAAATGATGTTATTGTTTAACTTCTTCTCAGGAACCGCCTGTGGACCCTCTTTTTTGCCACGAAGTTGATTGATCAAACCATTTAAGAAGCTCGCCATATCAACATCTTGCATGCTTTTATAATCGGCGTGATCATCAGCTTTCAGCCAATTACATACCTGCTCACGAGACACAGTCTGTTCTGCAGAGGCGAAAATAGCCATCATTTTAGAGTCACTGTAATCGAAAGCGTAGCGGATGCGTCTTAAAATATCGTTATTAGTCACGTGGTGTTCCTGTCATTTACTGCGGTTAATTGAGTCTAGAAGGATTTTAGCATGTTAAGGACAGAACATCCTAAACTTGATATGACAACTCGCTTTGATTTGATTACCATTGGTGAAAATAACCCTAAATAGAGGCGATATGCATTGCTAACCATCTTTCATCGAACGATTAAATGGGTCGAAACCTATTGGGTTTATCTGGCGTTAACGGTGCTGATGAGCATCACGGTGTTATCACTACTCCCTCTTGCTGAACTCCCCCCTAATGTTCCTGGCAGCGATAAACTGCACCATTTTATTGCTTATGCGGCACTCATGTTTCCAATCACGTTAGGAAAACCTAAGCATCTTTGGTTTATTGCGTTGCTGTTAGTTGGCTACAGTGGTGGCATTGAGCTATTGCAGCCTTATGTGAACCGTTATGGTGAATGGCTCGATTTGGCTGCCAATAGCGGTGGCTTATTCATGGGATGGGTAATGGCTCGTGGTGTGCTGTTATTAATTCCACATCACCATGATCGCGGCTACTGCGATCAAAATTAAACCAAACATATCTTTAATTTTAACGTTGTCTTTTAACCAGAATGTCGCAACCAGTAGCGTAAAAAATACTTCAACTTGACCCAAGGTTTTTACATAGGGGACGGCTTGCAGCGACATGGCACTAAACCAACCGATAGACCCTAAGCAGCTAGTAGTACTAGTCAGTAGCGTCAATTTTGGACGATCAAACAGTGCTTTTAACGCGGTACGGTCTTTTAGAAGAAGATAGGTAAGCAAAACAAGGGTCTGAATCGTAATCACCAGCAGCAGTACCCATGCCGCACGATGCTGAAAAGGAAGGGTAAGCTGTAAACTGGCTTCGCGAACCCACAAAGAAGTGAGGGCAAATGCGGTACCACATGCGAGACCAAGTAATATGGTCTGTGGCGATAGCCCTCTAAATCCCTGCTTGCTGCTCATCATAAAGACGGCAATACCTCCGACGATAACCCCAAGCCAACCTAACAGTGACAGTTGGGTACCAAAGAATATCACCCCTAAAACTGCCGCAACTAACGCTTCACTTTTTGCAAGACCAGCACCCACTGCAAAGTTCTTCAACTTGAATAGCTTAACCATCAGTGCGGTAGCAAGTATCTGCATAGCAGAGGCACCGAGAACAAAGAGAATAAACTGGTGAGTCACCGTTGGCATGGCCACTGGTTGCCAGAGGTAGAGTGCAAAAAGGTAAGCGGCAGCAATGGGGCTCGCCCATAAAAATCGGGCTAAGGTAACGCCTGCAATATTCACCTCTTTACTTAACTGACTTTGAAACGCATTCCGCCAAGCCTGCATTGACGCGGCTAAAAAAGTAAAGAAGATCCACATAGCGGTTTAAAATCCATTTAAAGTCAGAGGTTGGCGAATAGCTTATCGTAACTGGTTAAGATAAGCTCATAAAAAAGCCCCGTAAGGTACGGGGCTGATTACTTATTTATACTCTTGGCGCTTTTCGATTACTGCCCGAGCGTGAATTCGGCTTGGCGGGTTTTTTTCTTTTAGAGCTGATGCTCTGTGCGCTGGTGGAGCCTGTATTTCCACCCGTTGGTTTGGTTCGTTTCTTATTTGGATTATTGTTGTTACTGCCATCTTTACGAATATCAGGCTGATTTTTGGTATGTTTAGTGGCAAATCGTTTGGCACCATGACGGCCAGAACCTCGACGCTGTGCTGGTGTCATTTCAGCTTCCGTTCCTTCATCAGGAACCAGACAATGAGGTCTATCACCGATGAGGTGTTTTTTGCCCATCGCGATGAGCTCTTCACGTATCAGTTTCCAATTATCAGGATCGTGGTAACGCAGTAGTGCTTTATGTAATCGACGGTGACGCTCACCTTTTGGTACAGGGACATCTTCACGCTTTTTATATTTCACCCGTTTCAGAGGGTTAGTTTCTGAATAGTACATCGAGGTAGCGTTACACATCGGTGATGGATAGAAGTTCTGTACTTGGTCACACTCAAATTCATTCTTTTTAAGCCACAAGGCCAAATTGAGCATATCTTCATTTTCAGTACCTGGATGGGCAGAAATAAAGTAAGGGATCAGATACTGCTTCTTACCCGCTTCAGCGCTGTATTTGGTAAACATATCTTTAAAGCGGTCATAAGAGCCCATACCCGGCTTCATCATGAGATCAAGCGGTTTCTTCTCAGTATGTTCAGGGGCAATCTTCAAATACCCCCCCACGTGATGGGTGACCAACTCTTTCACATACTCAGGGGACTCGATCGCTAGATCGTATCGAACCCCAGAGGCGATAAGCACTTTCTTAATGCCTTTTACTTTACGAGCTTCACGGTAGAGATCGATGGTGTGTTTATGATCGGTATTGAGTTTTTTACAGATTTCAGGGAACACGCACGATGGACGGCGACAGTTCACCTCCGCTTTAGGATCAGAACAACCTAAGCGATACATGTTAGCCGTTGGCCCGCCTAAATCTGAAATCGTCCCAGTAAACCCTGGCACTTTATCGCGGATCTCTTCCATCTCGTTGATGATCGACTCTTGTGAGCGATTCTGAATGATTCGGCCTTCATGTTCAGTAATACTGCAAAATGAGCAGCCGCCAAAACAGCCACGCATGATGTTTATTGAGGTTTTAATCATCTCATAAGCTGGGATTTTCGCTTTGCCATACATTGGGTGTGGCACACGTGAAAAGTGTAAGCCAAATACAAAGTCCATCTCTTCGGTGGTGAGTGGAATCGGTGCTTGGTTTACCCACAGTTCGCGATCACCATGTTTTTGAATCAGAGCTCGGCCTGAGTACGGATTGGTTTCCAAGTGCATAATGCGGCTCGCGTGAGCGTATAAAATGCGATCATTATTGAGCTTTTCAAAGGGCGGAATTCGTACCGCTGTGGTTTTTGAGTCATGACGAGACGGTTGAATACTGACCACTTGTGGTTTTTCTTCTTTTTTCTCTTCTTTTCCAGTTTCGCACTGGGTTTCATACTCGTATGGATTAACGGGTTTGTAAGCGACTTTCCCCGGCTTTTCAATACGTGAAGAGTCGATGATTTTAAAGTATTCAGGGGCTTCAGCTAAGTTCACAGCAGTGCCGCGAATGTTGGTCATCTCTTTAATGTTTTCGCCATTCGCCAGACGATGAGCTACTTCAACTAACGCACGTTCAGCATTACCAAATAGCAGAATGTCACCTTTGGCATCAAAGAGCACCGAGCGACGTACTTTGTCTGACCAGTAATCGTAATGGGCGATTCGACGTAGACTCGCCTCAATACCCCCCAAGACGATCGGGGTCTCTTTGTAGGCTTCGCGACAACGTTGAGAATAGACCAATACCGCACGGTCAGGACGCTTACCTCCCTCATTATTAGGGGTGTAGGCATCATCATGACGCAGTTTTCGATCTGAAGTATAGCGGTTAATCATGGAGTCCATGTTACCCGCGGTGATGCCAAAAAAGAGGTTGGGTTGACCTAAACTCATGAAAGCGTCTTTATTGTTCCACTCGGGTTGAGCAATAATGCCGACACGGAAGCCTTGTGACTCTAATAAGCGACCAATAATCGCCATACCGAAGCTTGGATGGTCTACATACGCATCGCCAGTGACAATGATGATGTCACAGCTGTCCCAGCCTAATGCGTCCATCTCTTGGCGAGACGTTGGAAGAAAAGGGGCTGTGCCGTAACATTCTGCCCAGAACTTTGGGTAGTCGTTAATGGCGGTCACTTTGGTATGCATAATAAAACCTCAAATTTTGGAGGCCAGATTATACCGATTTGTTACGCAATTTGATAATAAAAAAAAGAGAGCCAGCTTAGGCTCTCTTTCGTAACACATTTTTTATCGAGGCAATACTATGCGTACATCGGTACTAGCACGAATGTACCTACGATAACGGTAATCAAACCAAACAATACCGGTACAGAAGTACGCTTAACGACTTCGAATGGGCTGATCTTTGCCATACCAGATGTCGCTACTATAACCCCAGAGACTGGAGAGATGGTACGACCTAAGTTAGAGGCTTGTAACATTGGGATGATAAGGAACGCTGGGTTAAGACCCATTTTACCAGCAAGTTGTGGAGCAAGCTCAACAAATGCGTAGAAAGGGGCGTTACCAGAACCTGTTGCGACAGCAGCAGCAACGGTTAATAGCGTTAATAGAAGCATCAGCGCAACACCACCTGCACCAGCGGCTTCTGCCAGACCAATGAGGTTATCAATCGCACCAATTGACATTAGACCCTGAGCAAATACGCCTGCTGCAACTAACAGCATTACTACGCCTTTAAATGCGTCCGCCATACCTGCATAGCAAGATTCAAGATCTTCTAATGTCTCTTTACCATTAAAGCGATGAGTCGCTAGATTGACCAACGCACCGACGAAAATAGAGCCAACAACGATAGTATAGATATCCAAAGACAAGCCAGGAATCACTTTACCATTGAAAAGGAATACACCGACGATTGGTAGGAAAGGTAAGATTGCATAATAGGCAGGCGCTTTTACTTCCATTTCAGAGATGTCAACTTTCTCCATTGGCGTGTTCTCTTTTTTATCCAGATAGATGTTCCAGAAATACGCAGCAGCTGACATGACGATAATTGCGCAGATAGACACTGGAAGAACGGTTTGAATGGCAAACACATCTAATGGCATGCCTGCTTTTTCTGCAGCAACGACAACATCACCAGAGGTCGGTGATAAAATGATAGCGGCCGGAGAGGCACACACTGCAACCGCTGCTGGGCGAGAGATACCCATCGCTGTCATCATTGGGAACAAGGTTGCCATTAAGAGAACACCAAGACCTGTTGCAGAACTCACGGCAAGAGACATTAGGCACGCAACAATATAAGCCGCAACAAGTAAAATGTATGGTGATTTGATGAACGCAAGAGGTTTAGAAAATTGTTTTACTACAACATTATTAGCACCGATATGTGTCATGTAAGAGGCAAAACCACACAGTAGCATGATCTGCATACCCAAGCCGCCGCCACGGTATTTCAGCATGTATTTAACAAATTCCAGTGAATCGGTCAAAACGTTACCCGTTGATGCCACTTTTGCAGGTAAAACAGTATGGCCAATTAGACCTGTAGTGATTAATAGAACCAAACCAGCAGTCAATAAAACACCAGCAGCTCTGTAGCCTTTAACAATAAAATAACCAACCGCAATGGTGACGATTAGTCCGATCATTAACTCCAACATAGAGTTTTCCTTAATAAGATAAAAAATAAAAAATCGTTGATACCAACTCCTTTAAATACTCGTAATCTGTAAGTGTTCAAAGGACTAAGTACCAACATATTTGCTTACATCTTTCACGAGGCAACTCTACATAATAATTTATAGAAAATGATAAATACCGATGAGAGACGTGATCTATGACAAAGAGAAAATCATCATGTTAAATGCTTGTTCGGCAGGTGATTTTTGCCAGTAATCAGCTAGTAATAAAAATAGGGTGTAAATGTTGCAAAATATAGATGCTATAGGATGAGGGATACGGTTTAATCGGTGTGGTCGCGTAATTATTAAGCAGTGAATTTTTACGCAATTGTTATGGGTTGGTAACAACTTTGATGATGGTCACTGCTGAAAAATCAGAGTGATACTCCATTAGAGTTCGCTATTGGGAATATAAGTATTTAAGAAATAAATTGAAAAAATACATTTAATATATTTTTCATATCATAAGAATGTTGATAGGCTGTAAATGCAACCATTAGGTATACGTACCATGCATTTTAGAGGCAGTAATGATCAGTGCAGGCACCCAACAGTATCGTACCGTGACCACCGCATTAGCCCTTGGTTCATTTATGGTTTTTTGTAATTTATATCTTTTTCAGCCGCTGTTACCGATTTTAGCTGAACACTATCAAGTCACCATCATTCAAGTTAACTGGGTATTGGCAGCCAGTACATTTAGCTTGGCTTTTTCTCTGGTACCTTGGGCTATTCTGTCAGAGATGATTGGGCGGAAGATTGTCATTATGATCAGTCTGCTGTTGATCCCTATCTTGGCTGTTTTGGGCAGTTTTGTAGACAATTTCTTACTGTTGGTCGCTCTACGAGTGGCGATGGGAGTGGCATTAGCGGGTTTTGTGGCCGTTGCCGTTGCGTATATGGCTGAAGAGTTAACTCCTATGGCATTCAGTGTGGCAATAGGAATCTATATAAGTGCTAACTCGCTAGGGGGAATTGTAGGGCGAATCATGGGCGGACTATTAACGGATCACTTTGGTCTGATGCACGCTCAACTGCTGTTTGGTGGCTTCAGTGTTTTACTTGGTCTTTACGTCATCTTTTCGCTTCCGGATCAACAGCACTTTTGCGCCAAAAAAGTATCAGTGAAAGCGCATATAAAAAGTGCATGGCTTCATTTGAAAAACAGGCATCTACGTTCTGTAATGTGGATTGGTGGCTTGAACTTCGCACTGTTTGTCAATTTATACTCCGTCATGGGTTTTCGATTAGTGGAAGCACCATTCTCACTGCCAGTCAGTATTACTTCGATGATATTTATCTGCTATTTAGCGGGCACGGTGAGTTCATCGCTTAGTGGAAAATGGGTTCGTCGCTACGGAGCAGAGTCAGGTATGGTATTAGGGACTCTTATACTCGCTTGTGGCCTATTGGTGGCATGGTTTGACTCGATTCCAGCGGTGGTGATAGGTCTGTGTTTGATCAGTACGGGCGCTTTTCTTACTCACTCTATCGCTTACGGTTGGATTGGGCGTCACGCCAAACGGGCGAAAGCTTCTGCAACATCACTCTATCTGGTTCACTATTACGTAGGCGGTAGTTTAGGTGGGTTCTATCTGATTCTCTGTTGGCAGTATTTCCAGTGGCTAGGCGTAATGTTCGGCGCGTCATTGTTAATTGTGGCTATGCTAGTGTCGATCTTCTCTTTGATGCAGTCGAAAATACCAGATCCGCAGCAAATGAACTCTTTATAAAGCATTTGAGTCAACTATTGATGCCCTTTATACTTGCGGCTCACTATTTAGGACTCAACTATGCCGTACTTTGACACTTTGATACCCCACGCACACTATCTTCTTATACCTGGGTTACTGGGCGCACAGCTCATACTCTCTCTGGTTCTGCAAAAAGGGGATATCTGTCCAGGCCAGCGTGGCCGAGTTCATAAAGTACTGCCTTTGATCATCTTAGGCTGGGGCTTGTCAGCTTGGTTTGCTCCGGTTGCGCTACTGCCACTCAGCTTGCTTGCTGCCTTTACGGTGAAGGTGAAAACCAGTAAAACTCGCGATAAAGGCCCAATCTTACTGCTTAATCTATCTAGTATTACGGCGGTAATGAGCTTGCTGTGGTTAATCACTCAGCAGTTCACTCTATTTTCTCTACTGTTTGTTCTGCTGGTGGTGGTGATATTAGGTTCCAGTTTGGCGCACCTATTTCTTATCCAAGCAAGGAGCCGGCTACAAGCTTTCCATAAACTGTTACCAGTGATTGGCACTGTGGCTGTGATGTTATTGATCTTGGCCACCTTGATTCCGATTAGTGCTCTTGAAGCGTCGCTACTGCAGAAAATCACTCCGATATTATTAAGCAGTTTTGTGTTGTTGGTGATGGCGGTTGTCGGTTGGGTGTGGCATTTAATTCGCGTAAAAGCTGTCAGCAAAATGCAAATTGCACTCTCGTTATGTCTGTTATCTGCCTCATTAACGCTACAAACTATCTTGTTGTAGCGAGCTTGGTAAACAGAGTCTAAACTGAGGTTAGGTGCATTCAGAGGGAAAATAGGATGGATTTAACCAATACGTCAAAAATGAACAGCTCAATTTTGTTGGGTATAGTGAATGAAAAGTTGCGTTTAGAGTGCGATAGTTTTGATGATCTGATCAGCATGTATGAGATGGATATGGAGGGTGTGGTAGGAAAACTCGATACATTGGGTTACCACTATGATCCATTAACAAATCAGTTTAAATCCTACCCACGATAATTCAAATTTTAAGCCATCTTGATCTCATCAAGGTGGCTTTTACTTTCCGTTTTAGCGGTTGAGAAGAACGCTTGCAGATAGCGCCTGTCATGCTCAGAGTTTCTGACGGCAGCAAACAGTCGTCGCCATAACCCACTGCCTAGCGGTTTACTCACGATTAATCCCTGCTTTGAAAACTCACTGATCGCCCAGTTGGGTAACGCTGCTACCCCTAAACCCGCCGACACCATTTGCACCAACATTAAGGTATTGTCAGCTTGTTTCCAACGATTAGGTTCAACACCAGCAGGTTGCAAAAAGTGCTTTACTACGTCCAGTCTCTGTTTGGGGACGGGATAAGTGAGCATGGTTTGATCCGTTAAATCTTTTGGTTGGATCGTTTTACGATTGGCCAACGGATGGTTGGTTGACATGATTAACTTCATTTCAAAATCAAACAGGGGCTCATAGTGTACTTCAGATCGAGGCTGAATGTCTGAGGTGATCACCAAGTCTAATTCTCCCGCCACTAAAGCAGGCAGCGGTTCAAAACTGAAACCAGACGAGAAGTCTAGCGCAACACTTGGCCAGCTTACTTGATACTCTTTCAGAGCGGGCATAAGCCACTGAAAACATGAGTGGCACTCGATGGCCATATGAAGTCGTCCGTTCAGATCCTCTTTTAGGCTCGCCACATCATGTTCAGCTTTAGCTAACTTCGGTAATATTTCGTCAGCAAGCCCGAGAAGAATATCCCCTTCAGCGGTGAATTTAACCGGGCGAGTCTTCCGTAAAAAAAGCGCGCCGCCTATTCTTATCTCTAGATCTTTAAGCTGATGAGAAAGAGCTGACTGGGTTAAATGCAGCGCAGTTGCCGTTGCTGTCAATGAGCCGGTGTCCCGCAATTTTGTTAATGTTCTTAAATGTTTAAGCTCAATCATTATCTATCTCAATGTCGAAATACTCAGCCATTTCTGAGTCTAATGTCACTACAGTAAAAGATATTCTTAGACTTGTAAACATCTAGACGTCCAAATGACCATATTTGCAATGTTGAAACAATTTCATAGTTACGATGAAATATTAGACATTGTCTGTTATCAATAAAATAGCCATTATTTAGCCATCTAGACGCCTTAATTCGTCAGTTGGTTATACAAGGAAAAAAATAATGACTAAAACTACAACACACATATTGGGGTACCCTCGAGTAGGGGCACAGCGCGAACTGAAATTTAGTTTAGAAAAGTATTGGCGTGGTGAAATTGAACAGCGGGAGCTACTTGAGGTCGGAAGTTTATTGCGTAATCGCCATTGGGGTGAGCAAGCAGGAGCTGGGCTAGATTTCGTTTCGGCGGGAGATTTTGCTTGGTATGATCATGTGTTAACGACGAGTTTGTTACTCGGTAATGTACCAAAACGCCATAACTCTAATGGCACCATTTCTGATCTGGATACCCTGTTTAAAGTCGGTAGAGGGCAATCTCAATCTGATTGTGGTTGTGGGGCGGCGGCCTCGGATATGACCAAATGGTTTAATACTAACTACCACTATATTGTGCCTGAGTTTACTAAAGAGCAGCGATTTGAAGTGAGTTGGACTCAGCTATTTGATGAAGTGGCAGAGGCCGTAAAGTTGGGACATAAAGTAAAACCAGTGCTGTTAGGTCCACTGAGTTACTTATGGTTAGGCAAAGAGGTAGAAGAGGGTTTTGAACGACTCTCTCTATTGCCACGCCTACTTATCTCTTATCAGAACATTTTATCTAAACTAGCCAGTTTAGGGGTGGAGTGGGTGCAAGTTGATGAACCGATTCTCTCTTTAGAGTTGCCAAAAGCCTGGAGTAACGCCTTTAAAGTCGCTTACCAGGTGATTGCCGGAGACGTAAAGATACTGCTTACAACCTATTTTGATTCTATTGATCATAACTTGGACAAGATCATTGAGTTACCAGTGAATGGTTTGCATATTGATCTGGCAGCGACACCTAACCAACTTGAGGCTGTGGTTGAGCAGTTGCCAACTGATTGGGTGCTTTCGGCTGGTGTGGTTAATGGTCGTAATGTATGGCGAGCGGATCTGAACCAATGGCTATCTCAACTGCAGCCGTTGAAAGCAAACTTAGGCGATCGTTTGTGGATTGGCAGCTCATGTTCACTGCTGCATAGCCCGGTTGATTTAGATTTAGAAACAGCGTTAAGCGCCGAAGTACGCAGTTGGTTATCTTTTGCTAAACAGAAGTGCCGTGAAATTAGCTTATTAGGAGCGGCATTGGATGGAGATGAGATCGCCATTGGTCAATGTGCGCAATACAGTCAGCCAATTATCAATCGTGTGAATGCACAGCATGTGAATAAACCGTCGGTCAAACAGCGAGTGAAGTCGATTGATGCTCAATCTGGTGATCGCAGTGCTGAGTATGCGGAGCGCGCCCACCACCAAAAAGAGGTACTTGGCTTGCCTCTGCTGCCGACCACGACCATCGGATCATTTCCGCAAACCGCTGAAATTCGTAGCCAACGAAGTGACTATAAAAATGGCCGCTTAGGTGAGACCGAATACACACAAGCGATCAAAGGCCACATTAGTGATGCGATAGCGCGACAAGAGGCACTGGATCTTGATGTACTCGTGCATGGTGAAGCGGAACGTAATGACATGGTGGAGTACTTTGCAGAACACTTATCGGGTTTTGATGTCACACGATTTGGTTGGGTACAGAGCTATGGCTCACGCTGTGTTAAACCGGCGATCGTGACAGCGGATATTGAAAGAGAACAGGCCATTACCGTTGAGTGGACCACGTATGCTCAGTCGTTAACCAGTAAGCAGGTAAAAGGGATGCTTACCGGACCTGTAACCATTTTAGGTTGGACTTTCCCACGTGAAGATATCAGTCGTAAAGAGATTGCTCAGCAGTTGGCGCTAGCTCTGCAAGATGAGGTGAGAGATCTGCAACAAGCAGGTATCAATATCATTCAGATTGATGAACCCGCTATACGCGAAGGCTTGCCGCTTAAGCGTTCACAGCAGAAAGAGTACCTCGATTGGGCGGTGGATGCCTTTAAGGTATCGGCGGCCAGTGCTAAGCCAGAAACCCAGATACACACTCACATGTGTTATAGCGAATTTAATGAAATTATCGACTCGGTGGCAGCTCTAGATGCCGATGTGATCACCATTGAAACCTCTCGATCAAACATGGAACTGCTCAAAGCGTTTGAGGAGTTTAACTACCCGAATGAAGTTGGGCCTGGAGTGTATGATATTCACTCACCTAACATTCCAGATGTAGAGTGGATTGTGGCGTTATTGGAAAGAGCGGCGGATAGAATTCCGGTAGAGCGTTTATGGGTTAACCCAGATTGCGGTCTGAAAACACGTAATTGGACGGAGACTGAAGCGGCGTTAACTAACATGGTCACGGCAACAAAACAGTTAAGGGCTCAGTTAGCGAAATAGAAAGAAAAGAGGCCGTCATTATTGACGGCCTCTTTACATCGTTCATTTGGTAGCTACTTCCAATCACTTAAGGTGAAAGTAAGTTGGTGTTGCTCACCTTGTAAAGTTAACGACTCTTTGGTCAAAGAGATGTCACTCCAATCCGATAGGGTACTCGTCACAACTTGTTCCGTTTTCATTACATCACCCAGACAGGCTTTCATCGACATGCCCATCCTCTCGATGCGGAACTGACCTTTATCATTAAGCTCAGCTTGACCAAAAAAGTTATTACATCCCGCTTTACCGTTGGCCGAGAAGTTTTCTCCAATTTCAAGATCAGGAGCAGCAAATTTATCAGGAGTACTGATCGCTTCACCATCGATTTTGGTTAGTATCCAGTGATGATGCTGAAGTGCTTCTGCAGAGACTTGGATCTGTTTTTCATCAGCGGTTGAACCACAAGCTGCCATAAATAGAGGCAGTGATGCTGCAATTATTAGTTTTTTCATTGTATCTCCAATTTGAAGAGGTGCAGAAAGAGTGTAGTAATTATAATCGATAGATGTGACTGCTTGTCAGCCAATTGTCAGACTTGTCTCAAATAACAGGGGGTTCAGTTGTTTTTCCTGATTATGCTATAGTGATGGTGTAACGTATGAGAGTTGTACGGTTTTAATGGAAAAGTATCGATAATACGGTTAAGGGGGAGACATAGAACAGCTCGAGTTTTTTTCAGTTCCTAGCCCCTGTATCGGCGTATGCAGTTTAGACAGCAAAGGGTATTGCAATGGCTGTATGCGTAAGCGCGAAGAGCGTTTTACTTGGATGGATATGACGATTGCACAGCAGAAAAAAGTGATTCAATTATGTAAACAGCGTTATAAACGTAAAATGGCTAAGCAGAAAGAGAAGGTCCAAGAGGTGGAGCTACAGAGCAGGCAGGTTGATCTGTTTTAGCGTAAAAACTCAGAGAGTAGAGAGAGAAAAAGCAGCTTGGTAAGGGCTGCTTTTTCAATTATGCAAAAGAATAATTACAACGAATTAGATGCGGATGAAGTCCATGTGCATGACTTTAGGCTTAAACGCGTGACGTTGAACGTCTTGCGGCTTAACCTTAACTTCAACACCATCAACAACTAGAACTAGACCTTCGTAAAACTCAGGCTTGTCCATTTGGTTGATAACTTCATCATGGTTTAAAGCGATAGAAACTGGAGCTGCTTCACCACCGTAGATGATTGCTGGGAATTTCTCAGCGTGACGAAGGCGGCGGCTCGCACCCTTACCTTGTTCAGTACGTACTACTGCATCAAATTTCATAGTTTTTACTCTCAAAAATAGTAAAATAAAAAGAATCCACTAGGTTTAGCGACCTAACTTAGTGAAGTTTCGTTCCTAAAAACGAGCGCGGATTCTAACATTGATTATGGGGATGCGCAAATGTTTAACCGTCTAGCAATGAAAAGCTTAAAAGCTCCATTTTATTCGGCCAAAAATCTGGGTAGCGGCGCTGCTATCAAACAAGCTCTCTTCTTTTATCCCATCAAAGCGTTGCACTACCGCGAGTAACTCCCAATCATTCGCCAGTGAATAGCTGTTAGTAGCACTGACAAAGTAGGAGCCATCTTGATAATAGCTGGCGGCAAAGGTGAGGCGGCTAAGCGGTGTGAGGTCAACCCCGACATCGGCATAGTAAGTCCAGTGAGCGAAACTCAGGGTTTTTGGCGTTAGGGGCATGTTCAGATAGTGCAAACCGCTGTTAATATCTTGCAGCTCTGAGATATAGAGAATGGCGGCACGAGCAGCCCAGTTGCTGCTACTGTTAAAGGTATAGTCCGTTTCCAATGACGCGACCCAGGTTCTTTTTTGTACTGAACTGCTCTGCGATTGTCCAGGGATGGTTTCCCAAATAGGATCAAAAAACGTGACCTCTCCGCGAGCGCCTGCTCCAGCAATATCTCCAGCAAAACCTGCCCCTATCACCCGGTCAGACAGGGATTTACCCAGTAGCAATTGCATATCCCATAAGTCATGATTAAACAGGTAGCGGGCTGAGTAGCTGTCTAAATCTCTATTGCTGTTTGGTGCATAAACAATATCAATGTTACTGGCATAACCTAAGGTGTGACTAACCATTAGAGCATCCGTTCCTGCTCGCTCTTCGTAATCAAAGTCATAAATCGAGTAGGAGTTGAAAATATCATTGGCGTTCCATAAGGTCGCCATGGCCCAATTGATTCGAAATCGACCGCCCCTCACTTGCCACTGCTCGTCGGCCCAACTTAATGAGAGTCGATCAATCTGACTGTTTCCAATCGCTCCTGATTTATCTAGCCAATTACCGGAGAGATCCACATAACCAGTGTCGGTATCGATTACGTCAGCATAGCCGGGAATGTCAGTCGATTCACCCAGAATTAAGCGATTGCGTAAGCTGCTGTTAAACCGTAAGTGGTCGTTAAAGCGATATTCGAAGTTGAAACGTTGATGAATTAGATGCTCAGTAATATTTTGATTGTTGTCGGCCAGAGTAACGTTGGCCATGTATTTCACATAACCATCCAGATCCCAATTGTTCTCAGGTTCAAGTCCGGGTATGCCGTTAGCAAAAATAGGCATGGCAAAAAGTGTCAACATAGCCAATGTGGGGCGTATCACTGAAGCTTATCCTCTTTTAATTGCCCATCTTCAAAGACAATCACTCGGCGGGCTCGGGTGATCACTCGGGGATCATGAGTTGAGAAAATAAATGTGGTTTGCTCTTGTTGATTTAACTCCAGCATAATATCCAGAAGCTCAGCGGTACTTTGAGCATCTAAATTTGCGGTGGGTTCATCGGCCATCACAAACTTTGGACGAGGAGCAAGGGCTCGCGCCACAGCGACTCGTTGCTGCTGACCCCCCGACAATTTAGATGGTAATTTATTGAGCTGCTCGGATAACCCCACTTTGTTTAACAACTCCGTTGCTCTTTGCCGGCACTCCGTTTCGGAGTGTCCCTGTAATAACATAACAAATTCAACATTCTCTAATGCCGTTAATACGGGTAATAGGCTGTAATCTTGAAAGATAAAACCAATATTATCTCGACGAAAACGAATGAGCGCTTTATCGTTTAGATCGGCAATGGTATTCCCATCAATGGAGACACTGCCTGATGTTGGTCGATCTATTCCTCCCACCATATTGAGCAGTGTGGTTTTTCCAGAACCGGAAGGGCCCATAATGGCAACAAACTCTCCCTGTTCGATATTAAGGTCAACATGATTGACCGCTTTGACTGGAAAATCACTGTCGGGATTATAGGTTTTGCACAGTTGCTTAAGTAAAATAGTCATGATCAGTGTTTCTCCGACATCGCTTCAACGGGGGGCTTTTTCAATATTTGCCGGGCAGGGTATAGTGCAGCGGCTAAACTGCTACACAGCACCATAGCGACTGTTATTAGATAGCTATTGGCGTCAACCCAAGGGTAGAGCACTGTATCAATCCCCATGGCACCTAGCCCTTCCGCAAGAGCTCCTAGGGGGAGTCCAGTACGTTGCAAAATGATCATCAATAATAGACTCACTGTACAGCCGAGCAGTCCTCCAACCAAACCGAGCAGCCCAGATTCTATAACAATCAGTTTAAAGATATTCGCTTTGTCCATGCCAATCGCCATCAATACACCAAACTCTTGGGTACGCTCAAAAACTGACATCAACATAATATTGATGATGCCAAAACCCATTGCGAGAACAAAAATGCCTAGAACAATAAAATTGCTGGTGGATAAGCTGGCGACCATAGCAGCAAGTAAGGGTTGAATTTGCGACCAAGTTTGCAGCTTGTTAGGCGCTGAAATAAGGGGACGTAGTTGCTGATAGACGTCATCGAGTCTATCAATATGGGTTAATTTTACCGATATCTCATGATTGGCGTTTACTTTACTGTGGCGGGCTAAATCAGTCTGCCTGACATAAACATTGGCTTCATCAAAGGTGCTGGAGGGAGAGCGGAAGATTCCTTTTACTTTAAACGCTACGCCGGTCACTTCTCCAGTAAAGTCAGTAAAGGTCAACACCACCTTAGACCCTAACCGTAAGGCTAATCGATTGGCGGTTTTTTCAGAAACTAAAATCGGATTACGACCCTGATTGTCTAACCATTCACCCTGTCTGATGGTGTCACTCATCAAGGTGACGTTTGCTTCATCGATCGGGTTGATGCCATTAATCATCACGCCACGTGAGTTTTTTGCTGAGGCCACCATGCCATTGATTAGCAACCGAGTTGAGTACGCGTCGATGAGTGGGTTGTTATCTAACCGCTGAGTGATCGCTGATTCATCCACTAATGTGGCCTTGATATCTGGGTTGCTGATATAACGTTGGTTATGAATCTGCATGTGACTGGTTTGGTAAGCGATCACATTACTGATCAAGCTGTGGCCAATCGCATTCATGAAACCCATCATGAGGATCACGCCGAGTAAACCAAACACCATCGCTGAGAGCATGATGGTGGTTCTCAACTTATTGCGCCAGAGGTTACGCCAGGCTAATTTAATGAGCATGAGTGCCTCCTTTTAATCCGGATACAATCTCTAAGCGATAGAGCCTGAACATGGGATAGAGTAAGCAGAGAAGTAAAATAATAAGCACCATCAGAATTTGTTCGTAATAAAAATCAAGGCTAAGCAGTACTGGAATAATAGGGTCGTACCCCATCTCTTCCATCATCGCCGCCGTGTCTCCTGTGAGTTGGATAGGAAAGCGTGAAAACCAAAGTAGCAGTGGCGTAGTAATGATGATGCCAATCGCGACCCCAATAGCGGCAATAAAACTCGATTCAATAGCGATCAATTGTAATAACTTTTGCCTGACCATTCCGGTGGCCATCATGACTGAAAACTCTCTCTGTCTCTCTAAGGTCATCATCAGAAGGGTAGCAAATAGACCAAACCCCACTACGCCATAGAGTACATACATTAAGAAAATACCGCTGACCCTATCTAGGGTGATCTGTTGCGCTAATTCAGGAATCAGGGTTTGCCAATCCAGTACATCGATGTCGGTATGATATTGCTGTTTGAGTTGGCTGATCACATCAGGTAGATGGCTAACGGCATCGGTGTGGATTAACCAGTTGGTGACTTGTCCATCGGTGCTAAACAGATTTTTAGCGGTATCAAGTGGCAGGTAGATTAATTGTGAATCCAACTGAGCTTGTGGGAGGTGAAAGATACCTTTAATAGTAAAAAGCCCTGCCGCCGTTTGCCCCCGATAACCTTGACCATATAGAACAATTTCATCGCCAATCGTGATATTAAGGAAAGAGGCTAAACTTTGACCTATGATAATCTGTTTATCCCCCGTTTCTAAAAATGCCCCAGTGACAATCTTTTCTTCAATGTTTGAGTAGTCTGCTTCTAACTTTGGGTCAATGCCGATAACCATTACCCCTTTAGATTTGTCATTGGCGGCAATCAAAGAGAAGGTCTCTATTCGTGGAATGGTAAACGTGATCTCAGGGATTGATCTTGCTGGGGTAATAAATGCATCACTGCCAGGGAGCAGGTCATCAATACTTTGGCTGTCGTAGTATTTGCTGTTTTGCAGTTGTGCTAAACCTGAAGAGAGCCGGGCAACAGTATCAATGTTGTGGGCATAACTGCCCTCTTGGGTTGAGCGCATGAACAACGAGAGAAACAGCGCTAATCCAAGCGCTGAGGCGGTGAGCAGGGTCCGTCTTTTTTGTCGCCAAATATTTCGCCAAGCCAGTTTAAATAACATAAGCGCCTACTATTTTCGTAAAGACTTCATCTGTTTTTGGGAGAAAAACCCATCGGTAATATCAAAATCAAACTGGGCTTTATGAGTCGTCATTATGGTCTTGTTTCCCGGCTTATCAGCGGGTTGCATGACAGTGCGAGTGGGCAGCATTCTCCCCCCCATCTCTTTAATATCAAAGGTGGTTAAGGTATTCACTAAGTCATCAAACTCATCATAAAATACCACTTTACGTTGATTATAAGTTTGCTTTGAGATCCATAAACGTACTTTACTCCACACCACAGGTGCATCAGGTTTGGCGATGGCATCAATCACCCACACGCTTTCACCGTCAACGGTGTCATCTTGAACAAATTGGTGCTCATAATCGACGACGATAGAGGATTGATTAATCAGGTCGTCATTGGTGAAGTCAGAGCCCATCCAAGATTGACTTAACATTGATGGGGCAATTTTGATCACTCGTTCAACACTTGGGATCCAGTTCCACATTTCAGTGGAGCGTTTAAGCGAAGCACTGCCTTGGTCTTTAGCTGGAGCCGTGACGAGTACCATGGAGAGCTCGGTGCCTTTACTCCATGTTTTCATGCTCATTGAACGGGACCAATCTGGGCGAACGATCTCCATTGTCATCTCGGTATAGCCAGACTTTCCTCGCATTTGTTGATCAGACTGAGTGATGATCTGTTTCGCGGTTTGAGAGGCAAAACTGGGTATGGAGAGCAAAAAGAGTAGAGCTAGGATGCAATATTGATAGGTTCTTGTATTCATGACCATGCCTCCGAGAAAGGTAGGTCATTAACATAGAGGTAATGGTGTGAAATTACAGAGACATAGATAACACTTTGACCTAAATATGTGATCTGTTTATCGTTAATCTCAGTTATTTAAGCAGCGATTGAGTGACGCCAAAAGCGATGATGAATAGCAGCATGAAGAACACATATTTGACAAAGTTACGCATAATAAAGCCTCGAAAATTTTAGAGGCGATAAGATAAATCAATTTTAGAAAAAAGAAAGAGATAATGATAGCAAGTTTAGACTTGAGCCGTATTTATTAGAATAGTGGAGATAATAAATCAATTTTTAGTCGTATTTTTACTCATCTATTTGTATGATTAGCGCATTATTATTTAGTGTACGTCATATTGTATTTGGGCGATTTATGGTAAGAAAAATATTGGCAGTAGGAGCAATTTTATTGTTTTCTCAGCTGTTGTCAGCAAAAGAAGCCTTCAACCCTTTAGTACTTTTTCAAGGCGAAGTTGAGCCGGGTTCTTACTTATATCGGATTGAACGTGGAATTTCTCGGTTTGAAGAGAGCACCAATATTATGGTGGCGCGTAAACATTTAATTCGAGATAATTCACTTTATATTCAAGAGCTTAAAGAGTCAGCAACATCGGGTTATAACCCCATCATTGTTCAAGACTCCAACTCGATAACGAATTTTGAAGAGATAGCCAAGTCGTACCCATCTACCCGCTTTATCTCACTCGATGTTGCCTACGATGTGCCTAATGTGCTCGGTTTGACTTTTAATCATGCGGAAGGGGCTTATGTTATCGGTTATGCCGCAGGGTTAAAGAGCAAAACGAATAAAGTGGGTTTTATTGGCGGTATGACGATTCCAGTTATTGAGAATTTTCAATGTGGTTATGAACTTGGGGTGAAGGACGCCAATAAAAATGTGATGGTATCTGTCGACTATATTAACAAAGGTGCTTTCTCATGGGATGACGTTGAAACGGCTCAGAAACTGACTCAAGTGATGTTGGATGGTGACGTCGATGTGGTTTTTCCGGTTGCGGGTTTTGCCAGTAAAGCGGTTATGGAGACGATGAAAACATCAGGGACAGGTGGTTACAGCTTCGGTATTGATTATAATTACAACCAGCAGTATCCAGAGACATTAATCGCCTCGTTTGAAAAGCGAGCAGATAAAGCGATCTTTGCAGCATTAATGCTATTGAACAATGATATTTGGAATAGTAACGAGAAACATTTTGGTATAAAACAAGAGATCATCAATATAGCTATTAATCACGATAACCCTACTCTAACAAAAGCAGAGATTAAGAAGATTAATGATTTAATCGTACAGCTAAAAGGTAATAACAGCGCAGTTACTCATAAAATCTCAATGCTATGTCAGATGTAACAATGAAAAAGCTCTCTTCACATATTATTGTGTTGTACATCATTTTGACGTTGGTGCCTCTACTGATTTTTGCAGGGGTGGATATGACTAAAAGCTTAATACAGGAAAAAAAAGAACACTTGCAGCTGTACGATCAAGTGCTCTCTCAGCAGTTGCTAAATGCACAAAAATCCCTTGAGAAATTTGATCTACCTGTCGCTGAACTTGTGGTTAACGATCTTTCGCGCTTAGAGTACATTACTTCTGTTAAGTTAGAATCAGAACAGTATGAGATGACGTTAGCTGAGGTCATTAATGCAGATTCATCGCCGCCTCACATCAATAGATTGGTCTATCCGGTTGTTGATGCTGATGGACATTTTTTAGGTCAACTGGTCATTCATAAAGACAATGATGCTCTGAGTAAAGATATCTATTACTTAATATTGCCCAGAACAATACTCCTGATTTTATTGGTAGGTCTGCTGTCGTATATTTTTAGTTATAAGATCTTCTCGGTATTAAGGAAGCCCTTTGATGACGTTCAGCAGTTCACGCAGTTAGTCGCAAGAGGAGAGTTTGCCATTCCTCCCCCTAAGCACAACAGGTTTAGCGAAATCAATTCAATATTTACTTCGTTAGAAACGATGCGGCTTCGTTTATTTAACTCAATCAATCAGTTAAGACAAAGTGAAGAGCGTTACTCAAGAACCTACAATTTAACTCAAGTTTGTTTGTTTGTGGTGAACGTTAAAACGTACCAAATAGTGAGAGCCAACAATAAATTTGTTCAATTAATTGGTGAGGTTGATAAGATTAACGAGCAGCAAGAAGAGTTGTTGGAAGCATTAATTGCACAGTTATTACGTCGAAAAAGCGGCAGTGGTTTTGAGTATTCATTGTCAGATGACAATGGGAAAATACATTTTCAGATTAATCATTCCAAGCGCATCAAAGATGAAATCGAATGTTCAGCCCTGGACATTAGTGATCTTATTGAAGCAAGGGAGTTTGCTGAAATGCAAATGAAAACGGATTCCTTAACCGCGATTCCTAACCGTGTCAGTTTTAATGATTTTGCCCAGCAAGTTGAGAAAGGAATCTACGACTGTTTTACTTTCATGATGCTCGACTTGAATGGTTTTAAAGTGATTAATGATACGCATGGTCACGATGCAGGAGATGCGGTTTTACAAGTGGTTGCATCACGTTTAGAGAGAGTGACTAGTGCTTTAGGTGCGGTTTACCGTTTAGGGGGCGACGAATTTATAATTACTCTGATTGACCCTTTTTCAGAACAGCAGTTACGTGGTATTGCGAATACGATAGTGCAAGCGGTGGAACAGCCGATTGAGTTTAATGGGTTGACTCTGTTTGTCTCGGTCAGTGTCGGTATTAGTGGTGATGACAGTGATAGTGTTTGTTCGGTAAAAAATGTGTTACATAATGCTGATGTAGCTATGTATTATGCCAAAGCCAACGACTTACCTCCGGTATTTTTTTTGGAGGTCCCCAACAACAGTGCGAGTCCCTCTTAGGCTAGAGTTATCAACCGTTACTCTTCAAATATCTTATCCCGGATCGTCCAAAACCGTCCCTGCTTGCGGGCAATAACAAAAGTAGGAGGTCTAAATCTGTGTTGGTGTGTTGCAATTTTACTAGCAGAGGTTTCATCAAAGGGTCTGTGTCGATCGGCTAAGTGCGGACGAACAAAACGTTCTTGGAACGCAAGTTTCTGCTTTTTGGTCGCCATTTGCCATACTTCATGGATCTCTGACTCATCAAAACCAATATAGGTCACCTTGAGCTGAGGTTTATCAAACTTGTTTTTTCCGGCACTGATTATCAAATCACGACACTCAATGATTCGAGCATCTTTTAGTTTTAATGCCTCTTTCAGCTTTTTATCGGGATCAACCAAAATAGCATCACATTGATGACAAATTCTGGCTGCTATGTCGTTATCTGCGCCGCACTCGTTGCAGTATTTAGCCCGGAATCGATAGCCGCACTCCTCTCTAACCTGCTCATCATCTTCGAAATACCCTTGGCAGCGGCGTCCGAAATGCTCTAAAAGAAAACCGTTACTGTCTAGTTTTCCCCAGAAATTATTATTAAAACCGCAGGCTGGACAAGGGATAGTGACGATTTCGCTGTTACTGTCTGGTTTGGGATCGCCAACCTCTGGTTGATAGAGGTCATAGCAGTTACCGGCGTAATCGAGAATGGTGCACTCCTCTTTGCCTTCTGAGAGTCTCAAACCACGGCCAATTATCTGTTGATATAAACTGACCGACTCCGTTGGTCGCAAAATAGCAATCAGGTCAACATGTGGGGCATCAAACCCAGTGGTTAAAACTGAGACATTAACGAGAAACTTGGTCTGTTGTTGTTTAAAACGTTGAATGATGGCATCACGATCGTCAATTTTTGTTTCTCCAATCACTAACTCGGATTGCCCAGTAGGCAGTAATGATAAAACCTCTTGAGCGTGTCTAACCGTGGCGGCAAAAATCATGACACCTTTGCGATCGGCGGCATAATCTATTATCTGTTGTACGATTTGTGGTGTTGCTCGTTTAGACTCTTCAATGACTAGGTCCAGTTCGGACTCTTTATAGCGACCCGTTGATGCGGGTTTTAGTTGAGAGAAGTCATAACTGAGAATAGGCGCATCAAGCAGTTTAGCTGGGGTTAAAAAACCTTCATCCAGTAAATATTGAATGGGCAATTCAAAAATACAGTCTCGAAAAAATCGAGCGTGGCTTGACTTTACCTGTCCTCGAGTGTGGTACTGATAAATCCATCCCATACCCAAACGGTAGGGGGTAGCAGTAAGACCTAAAATTTTAATGTTGGGGTTATTTTTTTGCAGGTGAGTGATGACCTTGCGATAGCTGCTGTCTTTATCATCGGGAACTCGATGACATTCATCAATGACCAGAAGTGAAAATTGATCATTAAAAGCCTCTAGATTTCGAGCAATGGATTGCACTGAAGCAAAAACCACCTGTTTATCGTTCTCCTTACGGCCCAGCCCAGCAGAGAAGATGCTCGCTTGTAAATCGTAACTCTCATATTTTGCGTGGTTTTGTTCAACCAACTCTTTTACGTGTGCCAGCACCAACACTCGACCTCTCGCTAATCGAGCCAGTTCAGAGATCACTAAGCTTTTTCCTGCTCCAGTTGGCAGAACAATCACCGCTGGAGAGGTGTGCTTGCGGAAGTAGTGAACCACCGCTTTTACTGAGTCTTGTTGGTAAGGACGTAATGCGAACATAAATTAGAGTAATAAAAAGATGGTTAGATGGTAATTGCCCACTATAATAGCGCGGTATTGGCCTCAATGTACTGGAATAATAATGCGCCTAGATAAATTTTTGTGTGACTCGCTTGGAGTGACTCGTAAAGAAGCAAACCAATTAATAAAACGTAAAGAGATCTCAGTGGATGGGGCGATGCGTAATGTTGCGTCGATTCAAGTGAATGACGCGTCAGAGGTTGTGTGGCAAGAGCGCAAGCTAACGATTGCTGGTCCTCGCTACATCATGTTATTTAAACCTGACGGTTATGTCTGTTCACACGAAGACTCAAGCAACCCCACTGCGTTTGTGCTTATCGACGAGATAAAAATGGACAAGCTGCATTTTGCAGGGCGTTTGGATGTGGATACCACGGGATTAGTATTGATTACCGATGACGGAAAATGGTCGCACCGTATCACCTCACCAAAACACAAATGTTCTAAGCGTTACCGCGTTTGGTTAGCGGATCCAATTCAAGACGATTATATTGAAAAGTTTGAACAGGGGATTCAGCTTAATAGTGAGAAAAACCTGACACTTCCAGCGAAACTAGAGATTGTTGATCGCGAAGAGAATGAAGTGTTATTGACCATTCAAGAAGGAAAATACCACCAAGTTAAACGTATGTTTGCTGCGGTAGGTAATAAAGTAGAAGGTCTGCATCGTGACACCATAGGCAGCATTAAATTGGATGAAGCGTTAGAACCTGGTGAGTACCGATATCTCACCGAAGAAGAGGTCGCTTCATTTTAGTCTAGGCCTTGTTTTTCTTAATAATAAAGGACGCTTAGCATCCTTTATTATTTTGTACTCACTGCAAGAAATGACAATAACTGTGAGTAAGATCATGATACTCTAGCCGCGGTATTTTTCTCTTTTGGACTGTTATGACTTCGGAACAACCAGCACCAACATTAAATCTAACACTGATTGTCATATTAGGCGCCATCGCGGCATTAACCCCTCTAGCTATTGATATGTATCTGCCAGCAATGCCAAGTATTGCTGCTGATTTAGGCGTCACCTCCAATGCGGTACAGATCACTTTAACCGCCTACATGGCGGGTTTTGCTATTGGTCAGCTTCTACATGGTCCATTGGCGGACAGTTATGGCCGTAAACCGGTTCTGCTTATTGGAACTCTGTTTTTTGCCCTCGCGTCTATTGTCAGTGCAACCACAACGGGTATCGAGGCGTTAACTTGGGTGCGCGTAGCTCAAGGGTTTTCTGGTGCTGCCGCCGCGGTGGTGATCCAAGCGATCGTGAGAGACATGTTTGATCGTGAAGATTTCGCACGAATCATGTCGTTTATCACCCTTGTCATGACTGTTGCTCCGTTAGCTGCGCCGATGATCGGTGGGCACATGACGGTGTGGTTTGGTTGGCGTTCAATCTTCTGGCTTCTGGTGGTGTTTGCATTAATCGTAATGGTGGCGGTACTGATTAAAATTCCAGAAACGCTATCGATAGATCGCAGGCAACCTTTGCGAGTGAGTGCCATTTTGCGTAACTACATTCAACTGTGTAAAACCCCGAGTGCCATGGGACTTATCTTGACCGGAGCTTTCTCCATCTCAGGAATGTTTGCCTTTTTAACTGTGGGCTCGTTTGTTTATATCGATGTGTATGGGGTGAGCTTACAAAATTTCGGCTATCTGTTTGGCCTAAACGTTGTCTGTATGATTTTTATGACCAGTTTTAATGGCAAATTGGTGAAGAAAATGGGCTCGCATTGGATGATTCGTTTTGGTTTAATAATCCAAGTAATAGCAGGCCTCTGCCTAGTGATTGCTCAGGCATTAGATTTGGGCTTATGGGGTACGGTGATTCCAGTGGTATTCTATGTGGGTACCATCTCAATTATTGGCAGCAATAGCATGGCGCTGCTATTGAGTAACTACCCGCAAATGGCGGGCACCGCCTCATCGTTAGCAGGTACTTTGCGATTTGGAATGGGCTCAATAGTGGGAGGCATCGCAGCACTATTACCTGTTGGAACCGCTTGGCCAATGGCGTGTACTATTGCCGTTTGTGGAATATTAGCCATCTTATTTTATTATCTATTTGCTAGAGATGTTTAACACTAGCAATACATCCGTACAGGCGTTAATAGATGTCATCAGTTTACTATCAAGAAATTCAACACGTTGTTAATCAATCTTTGAAAGAGATGAGAGAACAACAGAATTGCGGCAGAGTGCCTAAAAATGCACTGAGTGAAACTCATTTTTTGGTTCACTGGGTGACGAAAGCGTTAAAAACTCATCAATTTGATCGCTGCGTCGTACCTGACCTTATGAAGTGGCAGAAACAGGGAAGAACTAAAGGCGCGTCTTCAGACTTATTAAATACGTTTATGCGTATTTCTGACCTCTATGCTCGAGTAACGCCACTAGAGAGTGAAAGAGTCCCGTTGACTGAGTCAGACTTTGAAGCATTAATCCACGGCTTAGAAGCACAAGATTGGATCGCTGAGATTGATGAAGAGCTGTCGGGGAAAATAAGGTTTGACTCAGACGGTGAGAACTCATTGGTTTTTTGCAGTAAACAGTTAGCTACCGTTTTTACCGATGAGTTACTAGTCGCGCCAATAAGTTGTTATGTGAGAGGCGATCATCAGCAGTTTCTACAGATGGCGACTGAGGCTGGTATTTTAATGCACAAACAATCCGATTATAAATCCATCGTTAAATATCATGGTGAGTATGTTATCCATCCTAACAACATCGCCTCACAACTTGCAGAGATGCCATATTTAACTAACAAATAATAGTAAAAATGTAATGCTATATTTTTACCACGACTAAAGTACTTCCTCAAAACGTGATATTGCTGTAGATTCTGCGTCACGTTTTTAAACGGATTTTTACGCGAAAGCAAAGAGGGACGATGTTACGACTGCATGACCTGAATAAAGGCTTTCTTGATGGAGGGGAATTTCATCCTGTTCTTCAAGGCGCTGAATTAACACTACAACAAGGCTGTCAGACGGCGTTGATGGGAGAGAGTGGTTCAGGAAAAAGTACCTTGCTTAACCTTATTGCAGGTCTTGATAGTGCTGATTCCGGAGAACTCTGGTTTGGCGAGTTTGCTTTACATCAGGCTTCTCAGCGCCAAAGTACGGCATATCGAAGAAATAACATCGGATTAATCTTTCAACAGTTCAATTTATTACCCACCTTGAGTGTGGCTGATAATATCCGTTTTTGTAGAGAGCTTCGCGGCCTACCTGAAAACGAATCGTTGTGGCGACAGATCATCTCAGCCCTCGATTTAATGCCGTTACTAAGCCGCTTTCCTGAAGAGATCTCTGGGGGACAGCAGCAGCGTGCCGCGATTGCCAGAGCCCTGTATATGGAACCTAAGTTACTGTTAGCCGATGAGCCAACAGGCAGCTTAGATGAGAAAAATGCCGAAGCGGTCATGCGTTTACTGACGACCCTTGCAAGAGATTTTAACTGTAGCCTTTTATTGGTGACGCACAGTGAATCTGTCGCGAACCACTTAGAGGGTCGCATTCGATTACAAGGGGGCCAGTTGAATGTTGTTTCCGGTAATTAAAGCGCTTTTAGCTCATTATCGAAGACATCCACTGCAGATACTCCTTGTTTGGTTAGGCTTAACCTTAGGCGTTTCTCTTTTGGTTGGCGTTTTAGCCGTCAATCAACATGCTAAAGAGAGTTACAGCAAAGGCGAAAAAATCTTTTCAAACCCACTCCCTTTTCGAATTAAAACCACTCAAGCAGGCATGAAAGTACCACAAGGCTTTTATGTTCAATTAAGACGCTCTGGGTTCACTGAGTGTGTCCCCATTGATAGTTACTCATTAGAGACCGATTCCGGTGTTGATCTAACCTTAGTTGGTATTGATCCGCTGGCGATGATTGGTGCCATGTCGAATCAAACGACAGAAAGGCTCGATGTGCTAACTATTATGCAGCCGCCTTACCCCATCATGATAGGACAAGAACTCGCCAGTTACCTTAATCTCTCTGAAGGGGATTATTTGACGTTAGAGAATAGTAGCCGCTTGGGGCCTATTAAGGTTGACAGTAATCAATTATTAAACAGTTCTCGACTGGTCGCTGATATCGCTCTGGTGCAAGCCATCAGTAAAGAGAGAGGCTTCACTCTGATTGGCTGTAGCGCGATGTCGGATCAAAAATTACTGCGTTTAAAGACTAGCTTACCGAGAGGTTTGAGTCTGAACGAATATCGACAGACCGAATTGCAATCCTTGACTCGCGCCTTTCATATGAACTTGTTAGCGATGGGAATGCTGGCTTATGTGGTCGGATTATTTATCTTCTATCAAGCGATGTCACTCTCTTTTGTACAACGACAACCTTTAGTTGGGGCTTTAAGACAGATAGGAGTCAGTACTTTTCAAATCACTCGAGCATTACTGCTTGAGATTGTCTGCTGGGTGCTTATTGGCTGGGCCAGTGGCAACTTAATTGGATTACTGTTGGCACAAAGTTTAATGCCAAGTGTGTCAGTGAGCTTGAACGAACTGTATAACGCCAATGTCGACCTTGATCTTGTTTGGTGTTGGGAGTGGGGCTATCAAAGCTTATTGATGGCGGCATCCGGCTGTATTTTAGCCTGTGGTTGGCCGATGGTCAGACTATTACGCACCGCACCTATACGTCTATCGTCTCGCCTCTCTTTGGTGCGCTCAGCAGGTAGAGAGTACGGTTGGCAAGCATTTGTAGCCTGTATTTGTACTGTGGCGGCGGTCGCGGTATATCAGCGACCTCATGATCAAGAAGCGGGTTTTGTCCTTATTGCTCTGCTGTTGATCAGTGTTGGCCTTATCACGCCATTTCTTATTAGTAATCTGTTTAAGCTGCTGTCGTTATCACTGCCGGGTACAAAAGTGAGGTGGTTCTTTGCGGATGCTTCTAACAGCATGAGTTACCGTGGGGTGGCTGCGATGGCGTTTATGCTTGCCCTCGCGTCTAACATCGGCATAGAGACAATGGTAGGCAGCTTTAGAACCACTACAGACAGTTGGTTAACTCAACGACTAGCAGCGGATATCTACATTAAACCGACCACCAGTTCAGCGGGTCGTATTAACGCATGGCTTCTTAAGCAACCTGAGGTGGATGAAGTGTGGCAGCAGTGGCATGTCGCGATGCCAACCGATAAAGGTAAGTTGCAGGTCATGAGTATCGGTCGTAGTGAAGGGGAAAACAGAGCACTTGCGTTAAAGGTGACGATTCCTGACTATTGGTATAATTTTCACTACAAAAAAGGGGTAATGATCAGTGAATCGATGGCCCTGAAGCTGAAGTTAAAACCTGGAGATAATCTCTCTTTCCCTGCTCCTATGGGCGGCGGTTGGAAAGTCGTTGGGGTCTATTACGATTACGGAAACCCGTACAAACAGTTATTGTTATCACACAATAACTGGTTAAATACCTTTACTGGTAAAGGCAGTATCGGATTAGGGGTAACCCTGAAAGAGGGCGTGGATAGAACCGATCTGTTATCAAGAGTAACCAGGTTATTCCGTTTATCTTATGAGCGAGTCTATGATAACAGCAGCATTCATGCTCAAGCGATGCGAGTGTTTGATCGTACCTTTGTGGTCACTGATACATTAGGTACCTTGACCCTGTTTATCGCGGTATGTGGTCTATTTTTTGCTACGTTAGCGGGTGAAATATCAAGACAGAAGCAGTTTGCTTTACTGCGGTGTTTAGGATTAACCAGTGCAGAACTCGTGATGCTTGCTGGTCTTCAGTTACTGGTGATTGGGTTAATCACCACCATGATCGCGTTACCATTGGGTTTAGTGTTAGCTCAACTCCTTATTGATGTCGTGATGAAATACTCTTTCGGCTGGACGATGGAGATGACGCTATTTCCTTTGGAATATATATTGACCTTCTCATGGACCTTAGTTTCACTGATTATTGCAGGAGCTTGGCCGGTATGGAGAATGGTTAAGAGACCACCAATGAATTCACTTCGTAACTCACTTTAACGGACAGTATTGACGTTTATGACTAAACAAAAACAACAACGCACGACTAAACTCATTTGGCTGATTATTGTGGTCATTGGTGTGCTGTTGTCACTACTGCAGTTAAAAGAGAGTGTCGAGCGCGATAACTCTGACAGTATGAATGTGCTTATTTCTAAGCAATCTTCGTTTATCTTTGAGCCAGTCTTACCTGATACAGAGATCGTGTTACCAAAAGACTATGATGAACACCCGGATTATCAAAACGAGTGGTGGTATTTTAATGCCACTTTAGTGGCTGAATCGGGTGAGGAGTTTGCTGCCCAGTGGACACTGTTTCGGTTAGCTACAGATGATCGAAAAGCAAGAGGTTGGAGAAACCCACAAATTTATATGGCGCATGTTGTCATTACCTCCGAGAATCAACGTTGGACGGCTCAACGTATTGCTCGAGGGGGTATCGGCCAAGCAGGAGTGAGTGGCCAGCCATTTAGAGCTTGGATAGATGACTGGTCTTGGCAAGGCATAGGTCAAACCCCTTTTCCTGGCAATATACTGGCGGGTAACGACGATTTTCAACTCAATCTCGCGGTCAGAAAAGAGGGGCCTGAATTCCTACAAGGTGATAAAGGCTACAGCAAAAAACATGATCAGTTGCCGATCGCCTCTCACTACTTTAGCACCCCATTTGTCAAAGTTCGTGGCACCCTAAACTTAGGAGATAAGGTCTTTAAAGTGGCTGGAGATGGCTGGCTTGATAGAGAATGGTCTACGGATCTCTTTGTTAAAGAGCAGCAGGGGTGGGATTGGTTCTCTTTCCATTTGGATGATGGAAGAGCGCTGATGGTTGCACAATACCGCCATGAAAACCAGTTGCCGTACTTCTTTGGTTCTATCATGTCACCTGATGGTACACAGGTAGTGTTAAATCGTGACGACATTGTTCTAAACCCTTTGTCTGACACTCAACTTGAGAATGGAAAAGAGTTACCTCTTCGGTGGAAAATTCAAATAAAAGGGCATGAAATCAATTTAATTACGGAACCGGTAAGAGAAGAACAGTGGTTACCTTTTTTGGTCGAATACTGGGAAGGGCCTATTAGGGCATCAGGCAGTCATACAGCAAAAGGTTTCATGGAATTAGTAGGTTACTGACCTTTTTCTCAATCTAGCTTCTCGTCAGCCGCCGAATAAAGAACGGCTATACCTAACTATATCCTCAAATACCTCGGTTTTACCGAGGTATCATATCTAAACAATCGATTATTCCTTTTTTCAATTAGTGACTAATATTGATTTATATCACTAGTTAATCAGATGAGTGATCAAAATAATAATTTTAAAGGATGAGCCATGAGTGACGTTTTTCGCGATTTTTTCAAATTAGAATCTGCAGGTGGGATCATGCTTGTGATTGCTGCGGCTATTGCGATGCTGACTGCTAACTCTGCACTATACCCATTTTACGACTCTTTCTTGCATACCTATGTTGGTGGCTTGTCTATATTGCACTGGGTTAACGATGGCTTAATGGTTATCTTCTTCTTACTTATCGGACTTGAAGTAAAAAGAGAGTTACTTGAAGGGGCTCTAAAATCTAAAGAGACTGCTATATTCCCAGCGATCGCCGCAGTCGGTGGCATGCTGGCACCGGCACTTGTTTATGTGCTGTTTAATTTTGCAAACATGGATGCACTTGGCGGTTGGGCGATTCCTGCGGCAACAGATATTGCCTTTGCACTTGGTATTATGGCGCTTCTAGGAAAGCGTGTACCTGTGAGTTTAAAAGTGTTTTTACTGGCACTGGCTATCATCGATGACCTGGGTGTTATTGTTATTATTGCCTTTTTCTACAGCAGCGATATTTCAACGTCTGCGCTTGCCGTTGCGTTTGTAGCGACAGCTGCACTGTTCATGATGAATATGAAAGAGGTTACCAAAATCTCTTGGTATGTGGTCGTCGGCCTTATACTTTGGTTCAGCGTTTTGCAATCAGGTGTTCATGCGACGTTAGCAGGTGTTGTGATTGGTTTTGCGATACCACTTAGAGGGAAAAAAGGTGAAGCGTCACCACTGAAGAAAATTGAGCATGCGTTGCACCCTTACGTTGCCTTTTTCATTCTTCCAGTCTTCGCGTTTGCCAATGCGGGAATATCGCTTGAGGGTATCTCAATGTCTGATGTGACATCAATGCTGCCGTTAGGTGTTGCATTAGGTCTGTTACTGGGCAAACCTCTGGGTATCTTCTCATTCAGCTGGATTGCAGTGAAGTTAGGTGTAGCACACCTACCAGAAGGGGTTAACTTTAAACATATCTTTGCGGTTTCGGTGTTATGTGGTATCGGCTTTACGATGTCGATATTTATCTCATCACTTGCTTTTGGGGATACCGCGGCGCAGTTTGATACCTTAGCTCGACTGGGCATATTGATAGGGTCAACAACCGCTGCTGTTATGGGTTACATACTACTGAATTTATCGTTGCCGAAAGCGGTTAAATAAACGGAAAAAAGCAATAACAAAAAAGCCCCGTTCTAGTGATAGAGCGGGGCTTTTGTCTATGTGGTTTATCTACACTTCATGAGCGCTAGGGTACTGTTTGTAACGTACGTCTAACATCTGCTCCATACAGTGAACAACCTGGCAGCTGTAACCAAATTCGTTATCGTACCAGATATAAAGAACACAACGTTGTCCTTCAGCGATGGTGGCTGAGCTATCAACAACACCCGCAAAACGCGTACCGACTAAATCAGTAGAGACAAGTTCAGTCGACTGCGTGTAATCAATCTGACCAGACATTGGTGAATAAAGCGCCATATCTTGTAGGTAAGCATTTAGCGTCTCTTTATCGACTTCTTTAGTCAGATTCAAGTTAGCAATAGCCATTGATACATTTGGTGTAGGAACACGAATGGCGTTGCCCGTTAGCTTACCAGCAAGTTCTGGTAGAGCTTTAGATACGGCTTTTGCAGCACCTGTTTCAGTTAATACCATGTTCAATGCAGCAGAACGGCCACGACGGTCGCCAGAGTGGAAGTTATCAATCAAGTTCTGATCATTGGTGAATGAGTGAACAGTTTCTATGTGACCAGACTCAATACCATACTTATCGTTCATTGCTTTCAGTATTGGAGTGATCGCATTGGTGGTACAGCTTGCGGCTGAGATGATATGATCATCTTGTTTAATATCAGAATCATTTACACCAAATACAATGTTCTTCAGGTCGCCTTTACCAGGAGCAGTAAGAAGGACTTTTTCAGTTCCTTTTGCTGCTAAGTGCTGACCAAGGCTATCGCGGTCACGCCAGATACCCGTGTTATCAACAACAAGTGCGTTATGGATATCAAACTCAGTGTAATCGATGTCAGAAGGTGAGTTTGCGTAGATCATTTGAATGTAGTTACCATTAGCGATGATTGCTTTACGCTCTTCGTTAATAGTAATACTGCCGTTAAATGGACCATGAATTGAGTCACGACGCAGAAGGCTAGCACGTTTAGCTAAATCACCTTTCTTACCACCACGTACCACAATACCTTTTAAGCGAAGCGGATAACCGGGTCCACTTTTTTCAATGAGGATACGAGCCAGGAGGCGACCGATACGACCGAAACCGTAAAGAACGACATCTCTTGGCTCAACGGTTTTTTGGCTGTCAATGACTTCAGAAAGCTCACTGTTAATGAAAGCTTCTATGCCTTCTTCGTCGGTATTGTCTTTCCAGTAGCTCCAGCTTAATTGACCAATATCTAAACGACATGGTGACAAGCTCTTTTGAACCAAAACTTTTACTAATGCAAGCGTTTGCTCTGGAGATAAATTCTCGCCAGTAAAACGGCGAGCTACTCGGTGAGCTTTGATGAGATCGATGGTCGATGCGTTAACAAGCTGACGTCCAAATAGTGACAGCTCAACGCCATATTCTCTGTAGAGAATGCCAAGTAATGGAGACATGGCTTCGGCAGATGCCTGGCTAGTTTGCCAATCATTTAGGTATTGTTCAGGACTCATTATCAATCATTCCTTTAATATCGTGGATTACAGCTTACGTAGTAGTAGGCGTGTGAGAGATTATCACTCTGTAGGTTTTCTGTTTCTGCAAAGGATTGTAAAGGACGATCAATTATTCAACGAGGAAAATTAACGGTGAAATATTTGCTACAAATGTAAACTTATTACATATAAATGGCGCAGTAATGTGAATTATCAGACCTTTTGTCGTTACTTGGTTACGACTTATTTTATGAATTAAAATGAAAACAAGGTATTAGCGATAAATGGGTCGAATATGACCCATTTGTTCGTTAGGCAAAAAAAAACCCAAACAATAAGTTTGGGTTAAAAAAGAACATAGGGCTATGAAAAAGAGTGTTTGAACAGATAGATAAAAAACAATTTGGCGGCCTTGCTAAATTAAGGAATTCGCTATCGGTTACTCTTAGTAGGACTCGTCGATTTACAATAGGTTCCAATAAAACAGAAATAAATGTTAGGGAGGTGAAAATATCATTGGAAATTCAATTTATAGATAGTTACTGATTATCTGATTTACATCAGATCTGACTCCCCTAGCTTGTGTCATTTTATTGCCTCCTCCAGTGATACTCATCACTCATAGCTTGATTAAGGAGAGCATTATGGCTCTGCAGTTTGATCTTAACGAATACCTCTCTAACCTAGAAACGCTCGTCAATGTTGATTGCGGCAGTTATACCCCACAAGGTATCGCAACAGTTGCTGATATTATCACTACTCTGTATCAGCAGATAGGCTTTACCGTAAAGCGTCACCAACTTCATCCTGAAGCGGGTCCTTGTCTTGAAATCAGCAACAACCCCAACGCAACGCTTTATGATGTGATGTTGAGTGGCCATATGGACACCGTGTTCTTAGAAGGGACTGCAGAGAAGCGTCCAATGAGTGTGGATGACAAACATGCCTATGGGCCTGGTGTAACGGATATGAAATCAGGCATTTTAAGTGCTTGGTACGCATTGAAGAGTTTAGAAGAAGAGACCCGAAATGGCCTTAATATACTGGTTCTGCTCAATTGTGATGAGGAGATAGGCTCAATATACTCTAAAGAGTGGATACAATCTTTTGCTAGGCGAAGTCGTCAAGTTTTAGTCTGTGAAGCCTCAAGACCAACCGGTAATTTAATTCGTTCGCGTAAAGGGAATGCCAAGTATCAGATAGAATTTCATGGGGTAGCCTCCCACGCTGGTTCGGCCCTTGCTGAAGGGGTATCAGCCATTTATGAATTGAGCCATTGGTCATTAGCCATTAAAGACATGGTCAATCTTGAAAGTGGCACCACAATGAATGTTGGTGTGATAGAAGGGGGGCTAGCGGTCAATGTCGTACCAGATTACGCCAAAGCGATTGTTGATCTCCGTTTTTGGAATAATGAAGAAGCCGCGGCCATTCATGAAAAATTAAATCAAATGGCGGAACAACCTTTTGAGCAAGGTGCCAGTGTGACGGTTTCACGATTGGCATTTAAACCAGCCATGATCCCAACGGCGAAGACGCAGGATCTGATTACTCTTGTAAGTGAAGAGGCTGATAAGTTATCGATTGTTCATGGTTGGGAAGATGCAGGGGGGGGATCTGATGGTAACTTTACCGCGGATGTTGGTGCAACAACACTTGACGGGTTTGGACCGATGGGCGCGGGTTTTCATAGTGATAAAGAGTATCTCATCCTCAACTCAATTGAACCAAGAATCTTACTGCTTATGGAAGTCTTGAAAAGGTTGAAATAAGAACTGAAATGTACTCCCCTTTAGATAAAGAAAAACCCGCTAACTATATAGTGAGCGGGTCTCTTGAATTTTCATCAAGAAAAAGCAGTGTATTACTATGACCTCGCTCCCACTATTTGGTTCCCCTCTAACTAATATTTTTTGTAATTAAATATAAATAATCACTTAAAACAAGATCTTAACTGATTTTATTAATTCTTTCTTAATTTCATGATGTCGATCACTTGTTAATTCTGTTAATGGATTGTAAAGTTTCAAACAAGTGTTTAATACGGTTGATTGAAAATGTCAGAAAAAGGCAGAACAAAGAAAAAAATCATCGATGCGGCAGAGACATTGTTTGCGGAGCATGGCTTTAATGATACGTCACTAAGAAGCATCACTAGCAAAGCTGAGGTAAATTTAGCATCAGTGAATTACCACTTCGGTGATAAAAAAACATTGGTTAGAGCGGTACTAGCGCAATACTTAGATGAGTTCATGCCCAAGTTGGAAGTAGAGCTAGAGCGTCTGCTTGCCCAAGATCAATTTTCAATGTTTGATGTGTTTCAAAGCATCAAAAAACCTTTATTAGAGCTCGATACCTTTAAACCTAAAGGAGCAGCGATGTTTATGCAGCTCATTGGTCGCGGTTATACCGATGTGCAGGGACATCTACGTTGGTTTATTACTAGTCGATACGCCAATGTATTCTCCTACTTTACCCAAGCGGTCTTTCGAGCCAATCCAAACCTCGATCCACAAACGCTCTTCTGGCGATTGCACTTCACACTGGGTACCACCATCTTTTCGATGGCTTCAAGTGTGGCGTTAACAGAGATCGCTGAAAATGATTTTGGTGGGAAAGTAGATACTGAAACAATGATAGATTTTTTGATCCCTTACTTATCTGCAGGTGTTTCAGCACCTTAATGCAGCATTAACCTAATAACGACAAATGAATTATTGAATTAAAAGGAAAGGAACATGTCCACTCTACGAAAACGTTTTGTCAGTGATCCAACATTTAAAATGTTTAAGGAACTACTCCCTCCTCTATCTGCTACCGAGCGAGAGGCGATGGAAGCGGGCAGTGTTTGGTGGGACGGGCAACTGTTCTCAGGGAATCCAGACTGGAGTGTGTTGCATCAGTACCCAAAGCCAAAATTGAGCGATGAAGAGCAGCACTTTATTGATAATGAATTAGAGACACTGTTGGTGATGTTAGATGATCATCAGATAGTGCAAAACGATAAAGATCTGACTCCAGAAGTGTGGAGCTACTTGCGAAATGAGCGCTTTTTTTCGCTAATCATTGCGAAAGAGTATGGTGGTAGAGAGTTCTCTGCATTAGCGAACTCAACCATAGTAACAAAGATTGCGACGCGCAGTATCAGTGCAGCAGTGAGTGTGATGGTTCCCAATTCGTTAGGCCCTGGTGAGCTGTTAAGTCATTACGGTACCAAAGAGCAGAAAGAGTATTGGTTACCAAGATTAGCGGATGGTACGGATGTTCCCTGTTTTGCATTAACCGGTCCAGAAGCGGGATCTGATGCGGGAGGAATTCCTGATATCGGAACCGTCTGTTACGGTGAGTATGAAGGGGAAGAAGTGTTAGGGATTAATGTATCGTGGAATAAACGCTACATCACCCTTGCTCCTGTCTCCACAGTACTTGGTTTAGCCTTTAAATTGAATGATCCAGAAGGGTTGTTAGGGGATCAGAAAGAGCTGGGTATTACCTGTGCATTGATTCCAACCGATCACCCAGGTGTTGAGGTTGGTGACCGACATAATCCCCTTAACCTTGCCTTTATGAACGGCCCAACACGCGGTAACGATGTGTTTATTCCGCTCGATTGGATCATCGGTGGTAAAGAGTACGCTGGCCGAGGTTGGCGTATGTTGGTGGAGTGTTTATCCGCAGGTCGTGGCATTTCATTGCCAGCATTAGGCACCGCAATTGGTCATTTAACGGGGCGCACCACAGGGGCTTACTCGTACGTTAGAAAACAGTTTGGTATGTCAATCGGCCGCTTTGAAGGTGTGGGCAAAGCACTGGGTCGAATAGGGGGCTTTACCTACATGTTGGAAGCAGCACGTACCCTGACGACAACGTCGTTAGACATGAAAGAAAAGCCAGGAATTGTCACCGCCATTGCAAAATATCATATGACTGAAATGGGCAGAACCATTCTTAATGACTCAATGGATATACATGCAGGCAAGGCGATTCAGATGGGGCCAAAGAACTATTTAGGCCACCTCTATTATGGTGTTCCAGTCGCGATAACCGTAGAAGGTGCCAATATACTCACCCGTAACTTGATGATCTTTGGTCAAGGTGCCACTCGTTGTCACCCTTACGTGTTTGGTGAAATGGAGGCGGCAGCCAACCCAGACCAAGCAGAAGGTGAAGCGCAATTTGATCAGTTATTGAGTAAGCACATTTCGTTTGCGGTTAAAAATGTGCTCTCTTCTATTACGAATGCTTTTACCCGATCACGCTTCAACCGCTCACCAATGAGTGGCGAAACCAGTGATTACTACCGTCAGCTATCGAGAATAAGTCGTGCCCTAGCCGTAACTGCAGATTTCTCGATGCTGAGTTTGGGTGGGGATCTTAAGCGACGTGAAATGTTATCGGCGCGCTTGGGGGATGTGCTAAGCCAGCTCTATCTAGCCTCGGCCGTTTTAAAACGTTTTGAGGATGACGGCAGACATCAAGCGGACTTGCCGTTCGTTCACTATGCACTGCAACACTGTTTACACCAAGCTGGAATTGCGTTCGATGGCGCATTTAATAACTTCCCAACCAAAGGGGTTGGTCGTCTGTTACGAACACTGACTTTCCCGTTGGGGATTCACTATAAAGAGCCAGGTGATGAATTATGTACCCAAATCGCGACACTCCTAATGACACCGGGCGTGCATCGTGAGCGATTAACCAGTCAATGTTACATCGGCGAGAAAGAGAGTGATCCTGTGGCCATTATGGAACGTGCATTTATCGCACTCTATGAGATTCGATCTTTAGAAAAGAAGATGGTTAAAGCCGCTGCTAATGGAATTATTCCACGTAAAGGGTTGTTGAGTGACAGGTTAATACTGGCCAAAGAGGCAAATGTATTGACGGACGATGAAGTGATGCAAATAGAAAAAGCAGAAGCACTACGTCAAATAGCGATTCAAGTGGATGACTTTTCGCCGGATTATTTCGATTGATAAGTAACCTAAGAGCAAACAAAAAAATACGCAGTAATGGCTGCGTATTTTTTTATCTGAAAAGCTACCATATTGGTCTCTAGCTACCTCGATGCTCATCAAGGTAGATTCTCAACTCTTTAAGAATCGGTAAGAGTGCCGCAACTTTTTCAGCGTCTATATGCTTTGACAGAAGGAGTAAGCTATGGCTCAGTTTAGCGATAGACTCATCTCTAAATGCTCTTCCCTCATCGGTTATCCAAACACACTTGCTTCGGCCATCTTTTGGATTGGCACGCATTACAATTAAGTTGTGTTTTTCTAAAATCGCCAAAGTGTGAGTCATGGTGGTTTTGGGTACTTGGAATGCATTAGCAATTTGTAATGGCGTACCACCATCCCTGACTCTGATTAAATGGTTTAGTACAGAAAAATGCGACTGTAAAAAACCATTTGGAAGTAGCGTCTCTAATGAGGTACGGCTCAGTTGTTCAATAATACCAATCTCATTGAACAGCTCAAAATAGAGACCTAAATCTTGTTTATCCATGAACTATTTTTTCCTCTAACGGCCAGCGAGGTGTTTGCGCTGTCATTGGTCCAAAACCAAGTCGGCCTAACATTTGAACGGTATGTCCAGGTTTAGCAAGCAGTTGCTGTGCATGTTGGTAGTGCTCTGCCATCTCAGGAAACTCTTGCAGCGATTGGCTAACTGGGTGCAGTGCCAAACCAAGTGATGTGGTTGCAAGGTTTAAACGAATCCAACGTCTTCCCGCATCAATTTGGTCAATTCGTGAGTTAGAGGCGGTGGTAATCGTACAATAAGCCGGAGTTGAATTCAGCATATTCTTATAAATTTTCACACCTTCAAGGTAGCCGCTGGACGAGCGGTCAAGCAGAGACTCTTTGTTCATAATCCCCATCAGTTTAAGTACTTCCATTTTTGCGCCACTGATATCGATACCATCAGGGTTGGTATTAACAGACTCTTTACCTATTCGCATTAAGTCGACACTCTCTTGCCACGTTCTAGGCGTTTCAGCTTCGACTAACCAAGCATCCCACGTCAGCTTTTTCACTTCCGCTACTTTTTTCGCATTAATAATGACATTTCCATAAGAGGAGAGTTGTGTAGCCAATTGAGCAGATACAGGCTTATCTTCAAAAGCCTCTTTGCATGAGCGACGTTTCATCACTTGTGAAAACAGCGGATCAGCCTGCGCCCCTTTGGTGAACTTAGCGATAGCAATTGGTCCCTCTTCGCCATTTGGAAACAAGTTATAGGTTACGTTATGGTCAACATTGCTTGCAGCAAGAGAGAGTAGCTCCAAGAAACAGCCCATACCAATAGTTAACTGACGTGCCATGGGATCGGTGTGACGCAGATCTTTGGTTTTATCGCGATAGATAGTTACTTGATCGGGTGTTGATAAGTCGACCTGCCAAGGTTGACGGTTATGAGGGTTGGGCGCTAATAAGGCATAAGAGAGTGCCCACTTTCTAACATCTTGATACTTTCCTGCCATCTCCCATGGTGCTAATGCTTTATTCGGTGTACGAGTGGCAAGGAATGCTCCTGCGCCTGTTGCTGCCAAGATAGTTCCGCCACCCAATATTTTTAGAAAATTTCTTCTGCTCGATTTCATCTTTCTTACTCTCATATAGTACGATATCGCATTATAATGGTACGATATCGTACTATAGTCAAGGTGGGATATTAAAATAGACGCTGCTGGCTCACTAAAAAGTCTAAAAAGGCACGGATATGTGGCTTGGGGTAGTGTGAACTTTTATAGATGGCATAGATATCACCACTGCCGCTCTCACTGTGAGTTGCGGTCCACTCAGGTAGCAGATGTACCAACTGTTTGCTTTCTAGGTAGGGGGTAACCATCCAATCAGACAGCAGCAGTACACCGCTGCCAAATAGGGCCGCATTTAACAGCGGAGAGCCGCCCTTTGAGATTAAATTCCCGCTAACGGATACTTTTTTTGTTATCTGACCTCTTTTAAGAAACCAGTGATTACGTTGCCTTTCATGGCTGATTAATAAGCAGTTATGCTGCTGAAGATCTTCTGGGCGCTCAATGGCGGGGGATTGGGACAAATAGTGCGGAGAGGCGACCAGAGAGGTGTAATTAGTCAATAATTTGCGTGCTTTGAGTCCGCTATCTTGAGGCGTGCCTATACGAATGGCGATATCAATATTATCACTGTTGAGATCAACCATATGGTTATTTAGGTCTAACTCAATTTGGATGTTTGGATAGCGCTGAAGAAACTCGGGAATGATCGGCGCAAGGCAGAGGTTACCGTAACTTTCAAATACAGAAATTCGGAGCATTCCTTCAGGTTTATCATTGTCAGATCGCATTTCATTGAGTAGCTTTTCCGTGTCGCGAAGCAGATGAATGGATTGCTGATGGAAGTATTGACCCTCTTCAGTGAGAATGATCTGCCGGGTACTTCGTTTAAATAAAGTGGTTTTGATTGACGCTTCTAGGTTATCAATATTTCTGGCCACGGAAGAAGGCGCCATATTCAACACTTTACCTGCTTGAGAGAAGCTGCCTGACTCTACCACTTGATCAAAGACTTTGATTAAATCTAACATGATACACCTTTGCGTTTTATGCAAAACTATTTCAGTTTTACATGCTATTCATTGATTAAATGAAATTATGCACAATACCGTCATCGCAATAAAGCGAATTATTTAATGAAGGAAAGGAAAGACGATGACCACACGTATTGATATTGCTAAGACAGAACCTGCTGCGTTAACAGCGATGCTATCGATTGAAAATTACCTTGCAGAGGTAGGGCTATCTGCTGCTTTGAAAGAGTTGATTAAGATACGCGCTTCAATGATTAACCAGTGCGCTTATTGCATTCAGATGCATACGACCCAAGCGGGAGAAATTGGTATTGAACAACAGAAACTGTTTGCCTTATCGGCGTGGCAAGAGTCGCCACTGTTTGATCAGAAAGAGCGTGCCATTCTCGCGATAACCGATGAAATGACACTTATCTCAAATCAGGGTCTGTGTGACGATAGCTACCAACAGGGAGTGGAGCTGCTTGGCGAAGAGCAGTTAGCGCAAGTGATGATGCAGGTGATTATGATCAATGCTTGGAACCGTTTTGCTCTGGCGACAAAGATGGAGCATTAATAGTAAGGTAAGGGCTGGATTGTTTATCAGCCCTTAGTTACAGGCGTTATTTCTTCGCCAACCCCTTACTGTTTAAGTAGCCTTTAATGTGTGGACGAGACTCCCCAGAGAGCTTTCCAGTAATCTGTTCTGACCAAGTACTCTGTTTCTGATTACTAGAGCGAGAAGCGTAGTATTTCTGCATTTCGTTGTCATAGCGGTCGACTTCCGTTTTATCTAACGCTTGATACTGATTTTCATGAACAATCACCGTTGGAGATAAGCGCGGTTTAGTTTGTGGATTTTGGTCCGGGTGACCAAGGCACATGCCAAACAAGACGGCGGTGTACTGAGGCAATTCAAGTAACTCATCGACCTCTTTAGCACTGTTTCTTAATCCGCCTATGTAAACACCACCCAACCCCATTGATTCTGCCGCTAAAATACAGTTCTGCGCCATGATGCCCGCATCCACAGCACCGATAATCGTTAACTCAGTATATTCGGGTTTTATTTGATCATTCATCTCATGATGACGTTGAAAATCGATGCAAAATACCAAAAACTCAGCGGCACTCTCCACATAAGATTGACCTCCGGCAAATTCAGCCAATGCTTTACGTTTGATTGGGTCCGTCACTCGTATAATGGAATTCACCTGCAGTAAACTGGAGGTTGAAGCAGCAATTCCCGCGTTAAGGATGGTCTCTAATTGTTCAGCAGAGATAGGATCTTGAGTAAACGAGCGAATAGAGCGGTGAGCTAAAATGGTATCGATAACTGAATTCATAAATCTTCCATGTAATAAATAAAGACGCAGGTAAAAGTACAATACAGGGAAATATAGGACACTAATAGAGAAAAACAGCATCTGAAAGAATAAGAAAATGGAGTGGTAATTTTAGCTAAGTGATCCAACCACTGGATTATTTAGGCAAAAAATGGATAAATCAGGTGCGTATTCATAGATAACCTTTTATTCTATAGTGAAAATTAAAAGGACAACTGATTATGATCATCAAACCAAAGACTCGTGGATTTATCTGTACAACGACACATCCAATTGGCTGTGAAGAAAACGTAAAAGAGCAAATTGCTTACACTAAAGCGCAAGGCCCAATTGCCAATGCACCTAAGCGTGTATTAGTCGTGGGCTCATCAAGTGGTTACGGACTCTCTTCTCGAATTGCTGCGGCATTTGGTGGTGGCGCTTCAACTATCGGTGTGTTCTTTGAAAAAGCAGGTACTGAGAAAAAACCGGGAACTGCTGGATGGTATAACTCTGCTGCATTCGATAAGTTTGCAAAAGAAGAAGGCCTCTACTCAAAAAGCTTAAATGGCGATGCTTTCTCAAACGAAGCGAAGCAAAAAGCGATCGATTTAATCAAATCTGACCTTGGTCAGATTGATATGGTGGTTTACTCATTAGCGTCACCAGTACGTAAAATGCCAGAAACCGGTGAAGTGATTCGCTCATCATTAAAACCAATCGGCGATACGTACACCGCAACAGCGATTGATACCAATAAAGACGTGATCATTGAGGCGAGCGTAGAGCCAGCTTCAGATCAAGAGATCAAAGACACCGTTACCGTAATGGGTGGTGAAGATTGGGAGCTGTGGATGGCTGCTCTTGAAGAGGCGGGTGTGCTTGCAGAAGGTTGTAAGACCGTTGCTTATAGTTACATCGGCACTGAGCTTACTTGGCCAATCTATTGGGAAGGTGCGTTAGGCAAAGCGAAGATGGATCTCGATCGCGCAGCAACAGCACTGAATGAAAAATTATCGACTAAGGGTGGCACAGCGAACGTTGCCGTACTTAAGAGTGTTGTGACTCAAGCAAGTTCTGCTATTCCGGTTATGCCACTGTATATTGCGATGGTCTTTAAGAAGATGCGTGAAGAGGGTGTTCACGAAGGGTGTATGCAACAAATTTATCGCATGTTCACTCAGCGTTTATACCGTGAAGATGGCGCAACACCAGATGTTGATGAAGCAAACCGCTTACGTCTCGACGATTGGGAATTGCGTGATGATATTCAAGCGCATTGTCAGAAGATGTGGCCACAAGTCACTACAGAAAATGTGAAAGAGCTAACGGACTACGCTGAATATAAAGAAGAGTTCTTAAAACTGTTTGGCTTTGGTGTGGACGCTGTGGATTATGCGGCTGACGTTAACCCTGAAGTTAACTTTGATGTTGCTGATATCTAATTGCTGATTCAATAATAAAAAGGCGCTACCGTGATTTGCAGTAGCGCCTTTTTTAATGCCGTCAGTTTAGGTTTAATACCGAGTAAATATGACTAACGCGGTACCTGCAATGGTCATTAAGATATTGGCAATCGCGTAAGTTCCGGCATAACCCAGCGCGGGAATCGTACTTCTGGCATGCTCGTTCACCACATCCATTGCAGGGGCACAGGTTCGTGCACCGATAATGGCACCAATCAACAGTGCTCGGTTCATTTTTAACACATAAGCACCAAATAGATAGGCGATAAATACCGGCACCACACTGATAGCGAAACTTGCCGCGATCACTTTTGGACCGATGAGTGAGAGATACTCAAAAATATTACTGCCCGCACTCAAACCAATGCCCACCATAAAGACCATTAAACCAAGATCTTTAGAGAAGTTTAATGCCCCTTGGGGTACATAACCGAAAGTGGGGTGGTTGGCTCGTAAATACCCAAGGGTAATACCGGAAATCAATAAACCAACTGCATTACCTAACCCAAAAGTCATTTGGCCAAAGGACATGGTAATAAGGCCAAAAAGAATTCCCAGAACAAAGAAACTGCAAAAAGCGATCAAATCGGCAATCTGACTGTGAATTGAGATAAAACCAATACGCTCAGCAAGACCAAGTACGCGACTTTTTTCGCCACTAACCTGCAGAACATCCCCTTTGGCCAGTACAATATCATGCTCCATCGGCATCTCAATTTGTGCTCTGACTACGCGGTTTAAGAAACAACCATATTCAGATAAATTGATTGCTGAGAGGCGCTTCCCTGCAATGCTGTCACTCTTAACCACAATCTCCTCTTCGACAATACGTAAGTCGAGTAAGTTGCGATCAAACACCTCTTTACCGTTTCGAAAGCTTGAGTCGAGGCGAGCGTGACTATCGGGATAACCCACTAAGGCAATTTCATCCCCGGTTTGTAAAATAGCATCACCATCGGGGTTAGCAAGAATGCCATTTCGACGTATCCGTTCGATGTAACAACCTGTTTGACGGTAGATACCCAATTCACGCAGGTTTTTCCCTTCCATCCATTCGATGAGCTCTGAATCTACTCGGTAGGCACGAATAATAGGAAGATAAACTTTTCGTTGTGAGGCACTGCCAATTCCACGCTCTTGTGCAATTTGTTGCGCAGAGGCTTCAAGGTTCTGCTTCTGTAATTTTGGTAATAACTTGGCAAATAAGATCATGCTGGTTAAACCCACTAGATACGCGATGGCGTAACCCACACTCAAATTTTCAAAAACCGTGTCGTAGCTCATGCCGTCGGGGAGGGAGACTAGTCCTGAATTGATGGCATCTTTTGCGCCTACTAACACAGGTGTCGCGGTTAACGCCCCCGCCATCATTCCTGCAGATACCCCAAAATCGAGGTTCAGTAATTGAACACTGATTAATGTAAGGCCAATAGCAGAGCTGATTACGATAAGTGCTAACACTAGGTAGTGCTTGCCGTCGCGAAAGAAAATTCCGAAGAAGTTAGGCCCAGCCTCTATACCGACACAGAAAATAAACAGCATAAAGCCGATATTGAGTGCTTCCGCGGTAAAGGTAAAGCCAAGATGGCCCATTAACAGAGAGGTCACTAACACACCAATGGAACTGCCCATTAACATATTACCGATTCGGATTTTGCCTACAGTAAGGCCAATAGCAAGGACAACAAATAGAAGTAAAATGCTGTTTTCAGAGAGTAGAGTAGCCACGTCTATGTTCACGGTTAACGCCGATAGAAAGAGTAAAAGAAAGAAGCCTTAGTCTAACTAATAACCATCAGTTGTATAGCAGAATATAGTGAAAAAATGAAAAAAGGCTGATTCGCATCAGCCTTTTAATTTTACGCGTTATTTGAATTAATCAAAAAGCTCTAAATTTGCTTTTGCGTAGGCTTCAAACTCTGTACATCCACCGACATGTTCTTGATCGATAAAGATTTGTGGAACGGTCTCTACGGGTTTACCAACACTTTTTTCAAGGTCAGCTTTACTGATGCCTTCAGCATGAATATCAACATAGCGATAGTTGAAATCGTCACGTTTCTCTTTTAATGACTCAGCAAGATCTTTTGCACGAACACAGAATGGGCAACCAGGACGACCAAAGATAACTACAAACATTGTTAAGCTCCAAAATAATTTTCAATGTGATTAATATGCCTGAATCAACGCGATAAAGAAAGATGGTAATACCTTTTAGTTTGATAGGCAAAATCTATGATATAGCGCTGAGTTATAGGTAAGAGAACGAGCGGTGGAAGTGGTGCGCAATTAACCATCGATTTCTCTTGAAATGGATACCGCACACGGTATTATAATTATAATTATAATTATAATTAATATGATGCACTGTTAATGGGTTTTTAAAATGTTATATCAAATCGAAAGAGAGCTGAGTAAATCTGTAAATTTAACGGGTGTCGACTTTAAGGTGTGCATCGTGGTAAATGGCCAAGAACATATTATTGATGAAAACAGCATGTATAAAATGATTAAAGAGGCCAAACGAGTGATTGAAGAGATAAGAGAGCTGGAAGTGAGTGCATAGGAGTGCGAATCAATTGAAGGGATGTATGTAATGAGTGAAGAGAATAGATAGAGGAAAAATGCGCCAGTACGAACAATACTTATCCATGAGTTTAGCTTACTTAGATATCGGCATCGTAGCGACGGAATCAAAAAATCAGTGGAATATGTATCAACAAGCCATTGCTTACCAAATGTTTCATGCCTGCGAGTTATTTCTTCAGTTTGCCATTTTGCATAAGACCGAGGATGAGCTGGTACGAGAAAGCTCAATAAACGAGTTACTCACTCGATATGAGGTGCTCTACCCAGAAGCCCCCTATGCCTTAGTATTACCTTTCGATTGTCGAGACGTTAGCAGGAAGTCTGATGAAGAGAGAGCGAATATTCAATCGCATATTGAGCAATTTGATCCTCGGCTTATCAATCACTGTTCAAAAGATCGTTTTATTCAAAATAGTGACACCTACTTATTTTACTTCGACTCTGCCTATTTTGAGACCATGAAAACGAGATTTGAACAGATAGGTAGGAAGGTATTAGGCATAGGCTAATTGAGCCTTCCCCGAGCCGGATTGATATTCAACAGTTGAAGTCACAATCGGTTAGGGTAGTATGAAGCTTATGTCTACTCTTATATTTCAACCTGTTATTGCGTTAATGGCACTGACGTTTATCGTGTGGTGTTATATGTATTTTTTGCGTCTGAATTATGTCATCGCGAATAACATTCCAACCAGAAAGCTAGAAACTCCGGAGCAGTACCATTCGGTGCTGCCCACCGCCGTTAACAAACCTTCGAATAACTTGAAAAACTTATTTGAAATGCCAATCCTTTTTTATGCCCTCTGTGCGCTATCTCTCTCAATCAACGCCATCGATATGTTTCTTATTTATCTTGCATGGGCCTTTGTGGTGATGAGGGGGATTCATAGCCTTTTACACTGCTTTTCTGAAAACGTGACGGCTCGATTTTTCGCCTATTTTGTGTCCAGTATGATCTTGTGGATAATGGTAGCTAAGTTTTGCTACACCGCGGTCATGCTGAACTAGATAACATGAGTCGTTGAACAATCATGTGGTTGTGGTTCTATTTTTAACGCGCTAAGGTGTGCATTGTATGCGATATGTGACATGTCGTGAGTTATTATAAGCAAAGGAATGTTTAATGGTCAGTATTGAGTTTTTAATGACCTCTTTAGTGGTTGTATTGATACCCGGTACAGGAGTGCTTTACACGATTGCGACAGGGTTATTTATGGGGAAAAGAGCCAGTGTGTCTGCCGCTTTTGGGTGTACCCTTGGAATCGTACCTTCTCTATTAGCCAGTATTATGGGTTTGGCGATTATCATGCATACCAGTGCCATGGCGTTTCAAGTGGTTAAGTATATTGGTGTTGCTTATTTACTGTTTTTATCTTGGTCTATGCTGCGTTCAAGCGGTGCATTAACGTTAAATGAAAACCAAGAGAAGCAGGGGTTAGCCGCCGTGGCGTTCAAGGGGTTTTTGATTAATATCTTGAATCCGAAATTAACCATTTTCTTTCTTGCATTTTTACCGCAATTTATCCCATTACAGGCTCAGCAGTCCACCTATCATATGATGTTATTAGGGACCATTTTTATGTTGATGACCTTTGTTGTGTTTGTGGTCTACGGTTTACTCGCAACCAGCGTTCGTCACTATATTATTCACTCGGAAAAAATAAGCATCATCATTCAGCGTGTTTTTGCCGGTAGTTTTGCCGCGTTAGGTTTGAAGTTGGCGTTTACCTCCCGTGATTAAAAGGCAGCAATAGCAGCATGATAAAAAAGATGAACCATTCTAATAAAGAGGTGGCGAAAACCATATTTACACTCTTTCAGCGCTCATATCAAATGGAAGCGGATCTTATCGGAGTGGTAGACTTCCCACCATTATCAAGACGTTCAAATGATATTGAACAGGTCAGCACACAGTTCTACGGCTTTTATGAAAATGATGTTCTAGCTGCAGTGATAGAGGTTGAGATTGAAGATAAGCAATTAGACATACACAGTTTAACGGTGGATCCTGCGCATTTTAGAAAAGGTATTGCCGGCAAATTGATCCATTTTGTTGTGGATAAAATGAACTTTTCGCAAGCGATAGTAGAAACGGCAGCAGCAAATATCCCTGCAATCAATTTATATAAAAAGCATGGATTCGTTGAGTGTAAACAGTGGACGCCATCGCATGGTATTCCCAAAGTAGCACTGTTACTCGATAATTCAATGTTGTAGGTGAGTAAGAGCAAGCGTTCATTAAACTCAACGTTTTATGAACGCTTATATCGTTTTATGATTAGTTTGACTTGTCGTATCGAGAATCTTTCAGTGCTTCTTTGACACGTTTCAGATTGTCTCTGAAGCCAACGCCTCGGCGCAGAGTAAACCCTGTCGCTAATACATCAATAACCGTCATCTGTACCACACGGCTTGCCATTGGCATGTAGACATCAGTATCTTCTGGAACATCAAGGCTTATCGCTAAAGAAGAGGCTTTTTCTAGTGGTGAACCACTGGCGGTTACCGCAATCACGGTAGCACCATTTTCTCGAGCGAGTAGGGCAACGTCCACTAAGCTTTTGGTTCTTCCGGTATGTGAAATCACCACTACCACATCATTTTCGGTACAGTTCATACAGCTCATACGCTGCATAACCACATCATCGAAGCAGATGATTGGGATATTAAATCGGAAGAATTTATTCTGTGCATCATGAGCAACAGAAGCCGAAGCGCCTAAACCAAAAAATGAGATTTTTTTCGCTTGGGTGAGTAGGTCTACTGCGCGATTGATCTGCATAGGGTCGATGCTATTTTTAGCAACATCTAAACAGGCCATTGTCGATTCAAAAATCTTATGCGTGTAAGCATCAGGGCCATCGCTCTCTTCAACATTGCGATTTACATATGGTGTACCGTTGGCCAAGCTTTGTGCTAAGTGAAGCTTAAAATCTGGAAAGCCTTTTGTGTCAAGACGACGACAAAAACGGTTTACAGTGGGCTCACTCACATCAGCCAATTTAGCCAATGTCGCAATGCTTGAATGTATTGCGGTTTGCGGGGAAGTTAAAATGACTTCAGCAACTTTTCGTTCAGACTTACTAAAGTTGTCTAAACTTTTTTGAATTTTCTCTAATGTGTTCATTATTCCTGTCTTAATTCATAGGTTTAGAGAGTGACTGTTTATTATTGTTTATGTAGTCAATTGTTATAGTGAATTATACTACTTAACAGCACATCGCCCCTATTAATAGATACGATTATGGACAGCTTTCTATTGGGTTTATGACAAAGATCTACTTATGACTTTCAGTTTTGTAAGTTTTAYGCAAAAAAACGASCGATTTTTATGACTTTAAAGTAATTAAATTTCTTTTTATGATGTAATAAAGGAATAAATTTACATAATTGATGTATTAAATTGAAAGCTGAAAGGGTTCAGCTTTCAATATGAACCCGTATTAATTAGCTTAATATCTCTTTTGATAGGGTAATCAACTGGGGAAGGCATATGGTACTGGTTGCGGCAATCTCACGCTCTTCAGCGAGAACTCGTCGCAGAATTTCATTAGTGGTTAATGGATTAGCAAGAACCACTCTAAAGACGACGGTATGACGCTTATCATATTTCTGCGGTGTCAAACGAGTCCTTGATACAAAAGACTTACCTGATTCACGTTGGCGCTTTTGTATGAATTTGGTCAAATCATTCAATAATGAGTGGAGGGTATCGGTCTGTTCTGATGTCGCAATGTCGAGTGCTTGCTTAACCAATTCAGGAACATAACGGTAAGTTAATATACATAGTTCAGGCTCTGTGATCAGCTCAAAATCATTTTGTGCATTAATCAATGAGGCAAAGAAACGGGCTTTCTCAAGGCTTTTATCAATCAACAGTTCGTAACCAGGACGACTGATAATATGAAAACAGGAGTAGAGTAACATCGCCATGCCACCACGTGAGCCTTCAAGCGTATGACGGCCTAAATCTTTCGACCCTTTTCGTAAAATATACTCAGCATGATGTTTCACAGAGGCCATTGCTGTGGGATCTTTAAACAGGACCATCCCTGCACCCATTGGCAGATAGAGCTGCTTATGAGCATCGATCGTTACAGAGTCTGCACGTTCAACCCCTTTAAGCAGAGAGCGATGGGTATTCGACATTAGCGTTGCACCGCCCCAAGCTGCATCCACATGGAAGTGACACCGCTGCTGCTGAGCAATATCGGCTAATTGGTCAAGGTTATCTATTGAGCCTGTCTCTGTGGTACCCGCAACACCAATAATGGCGAGGGGTTTAATGTTCTGTTGTTTTAGCTGTTCAATCTTAAGGGCTAAATCATCAAGACAGATTCGGTTGTTATCATCGGTTTTCACAGAAACGACGGCATCAGCACCAAGGCCTAATACGTCGGCGGCTTTTTTCAAAGAGTAGTGACCGCGCTCAGAGGTTAAAATGGCTAACCCTTCACACTGATAATGCTTGAGTGCTTTAAATAGGCCTTCTTTGGCAACCCCTTGAAAATCGCCATCGGCTTTTAATAGGTTATTTCGAGCAACCCACAGCGCGGTAATATTAGCAATGGTGCCACCGGAGCAAAAAGCTCCAAGAGAGTGATTGGCGCTGTGCATCCATTGAGAATAAAAGCCCTCTTGTTGGCCAAAGATAAGCTGATGAAGCATACCTAACACTTGTCTTTCTAAAGGGGTAAAGGCTTTAGACGTCTCGACTTTAACCAAGTTTTGATTCAGGGCAATCATGATCTTGGATAGTGGCATTAAAAAGTAGGGTAGAGCAGAGGTCATATGACCAATAAAACTGGGTGCCGAGGTATGAACGGATTGGCCGACTAACGTTTCTAAAAGGTGTTGCGTATGCTCCGACACATAGGTTGGCATTTCCGGCATGCTAGGATCGGAAAAGTCCTTCTCAATTTCTACTAAGGGCTTCTCTTCGGCCACAATGTGCTCACGAAGGAATTGATTTAGATTTTGAGATAGTCGTTGCTCGATCTGCCCAAGTGTTGAGTTAGGGGCCTCAGGAACTGTGAAAATACGCAGTAAACTTTCGAAACTGGCGTTAGCAGGTTTATTATCCGATACCATGGTCTTTTAATGCTTATCTTAGTGTAAAACAGGGTTCATTATGCATAGTGGTACTTACCTTTTTTGTTGTTATTTTGCGGTAAGAGAGCACAATTTAGTCGAAATAGTAGGGAATGTCTTGTACTAATTGCATGAAATAAACTTGCTTGGGTAAATATCAAACAGTGACATTTTGAATTCTTTACCCAAACAACGGTGTTAATTAGCCAGTCGTGAACGGTTAAGGGCAAGTCACTTCTGAGATTGCACTCATTTTATCGTTATAGCTATTAAGAGGAGCTTCAATCGCTTTTGGATCGCTAAGCAGATCTGCAAACGCAGAGCGCAGTTCATAGTTTTGCTGATGCGGGTTGCTTTGACGATCGGTAAAGGTGATTTTAGCTATCTTGCCAAGCTCATCATCTCTTTCCGCTAATACTTTGATCTCTTTCTGTTCCAGCTGAAGCCAAGACTCGACTGGTTTTTCTAAAGAGACATGGCTCGTATCGTTCACCAGGTAGAAATCGACAGCGACTCTGTTCAGTTCGAAGTGATGCTTACGACCTTCTAAAAACCATGTCCCCACTTCGGCTAACGATGGATCTTTTTTGACGGTGAGCTCAATGAGTGAGTTATACCAGCTAAGAGAGGCGTCCACATAGGCGTGGTACTTTTTGCTATTACACTGAGTGTCAGCAGCAGATGCTGTTGTCGAGAGAAGAAGCAGTGAACATAGGGCTACAACGTATTTCATTGGTATTCCTTACTGGTTAAACGAAAGTCTTCTTGAGGACAGGATTTTATGCTTATGAGGCTGTAATAGAAAGCAGAGATCGAATAAGTTGCGATCTCTGACAGTTCTTGTTAAATCTTTTATAAAGAGACAAAAAATAACATTAATATCGGTACCAGTAAGCTGAGAATAAATCCGCTAACAATAGCAATAGGGACACATTTTATCCCACCGGTATTTTGAATAATGGGGAGGGTAAAATCCATTGCAGTGGCACCGGCATAACCTATCGCAGTGGAAGGGTAACGTTGGATCAGCACTGGAATCAACATTAATGCCACTAATTCTCTAAGCAATTCAAGCATAAAAGAAGCACCACCATACACAGGCCCTAGTGCATCACCCATTAAAATGCCGGCTAGTGAGTACCAGCCAAAACCAGAAGCCATCGCCAGTCCATAATTAATTGGGATATCCAGAATGAGTGCAGCAATCACTCCTCCCATTAATGAGCTCACAATAACCACAGCAGCGATGCTTAACCCTTGCTTGTTGACTAAAATTTGCTTCAAGGTTAATCCACTGTTTCTCAATTGAATACCAATCAAAAAAAGAAGTAATAGAAGAATCATTTCACTGGCGGTATCGACCCACGAGAGATCGATATTGATGAGTAATCCAACCACAAGACCTAAGGCGACCACAACAATCAGTTTGACTGACTCTAGTGCCATTGTTGTCAGAGGGACTTTGTTCTTTTTGTTTTCAGACTTGATAGGTAAAAATCGGTCGATCAGTGGTAAAATGGCGAGATTAAATAAACCAATCGAGACGAAAAAGACCAGTGTGTATTTAATTATCTGGCTGAGATTCTGATTGAGGTTGTCTAATCCTGCTAGACTTAGGCCCATTAGCGAAAGGATCACTAATATCAATCGATTGGTATTAGTATTGATTTTATTAAGCGTGTCATCATTTGATACTGGGATCAAATAGCCAAGTATCAATGGTAAAAAAATGTATAGCATCCCTGACAACTCTGACTTCCTCTATCAGCGGTTCAAAAAACAAGAGATTATCACACTTATTCTTACTGACAATAGTGAAAGTGGAATGATTGACAGAATCTCTACAAACCGCTTTGTTTAATGACCTCTTTTATACGGCTTCGGAAGTCGGCATCAGATAGGTTACTCAATTCATAGAGTGCTTCCGCGCCCAATGCGGTGATCTCTACATCATGTTCATCAATAGAGCTATCATCACTTCTGAACATTAATAGATGGTTAGCCATGCGAGCAATGTCTAAGTAACTGACGGATTCACTCTGGTTGGAGTTGGTTGTCTTATTGGTCGCAACATCAATGAAGTCTTGATCAAATCCCCATAGTGATAACACAATTTTACTCACGTATGAGCAGCGTGAATTGAATATCTGGGTCGCGATATCAAAGCTTAGGTAGTTCCCTGCGTTCTGATATTCGTAATACTCACTGATCAAACAGAAAATGCCAATATCAGCCAATAAACCGGTGAGTAGGGCTTTTTCAGGCTCTAGAGTAAAGGTATCGTCCAGCTCTTTGTGCTTAATCATGCTTTGACAGACGAGGGTCATCACCGCGGCAAAATCACGAGACGATAAGGCACTTTTTTTCAGTAGTTGGTTACATTCCGCATTGAGGTTGGTTGAGTTTTTTAACTCCTCAATCGCTTGGGCGGTCACTAAATCTCTTACACGATAGATCCCTAAACGTGAAACCGCAGTAACGGCAGAGTTGCAAGTGATGTTACTGCGATTAAAAACGGCAGAATTAGAGACACGAATCACATTGGCAGTTAAGCCAGGATCAGCGAGTAACGTCTCGGCCACCTCTTTGATGGTTGCACTCTCATTGGAACTCAATTGTTGAATTTTAATAACAACATCTGGAATGGGAGGCAGAACAATGTTGTTCGATAAAATAGATTGTTCGACTAACTTACAGAAATCAGATTTGAGTGCGTCAATCTGTTTCTCTTTGTCGGGTTGTAGCCAATAAAAAGATAGATGATTCATAATGTCTTTGCCTAAATGCCGTTGCTATATTCTACCGAATCATTAGAGAGATCAAAACATTATTTATTATTATTGCCTATTGATTTTGATAAGTTTGTCATTCATTGACCTAGCATAATCGCCGAACAATCTTGTTGTGATTTATCTCGACAGTACGGTGTTCACAACAATGAATAAGGTTATAAAATTGAGAGCCAAATCAGGTTATTTATGAATTTTAGTGCTTGTGTTTTTTAACTAGATAGTCTTTCTAAGCGATTTCTACAACTATCTTTTTGAATATGTGATTGGTTCTATTCAAAAGGAGATGGACGTGAAAGGAAGACACTGTAAATATTGTATATGCATTGAGAAGATGACCTCTTATACCAAACGGTCGATGTTTGGTGGTATAGGTTTGTTTCATGGTCACGCGATGTTTGCGCTCATTTTTGAAGGGATTATTTATGTGAAAGGGGGTGGGAAGAATTGCGAAGTATTGAAGCGATATCACTGCAAACCTTTTCAGCATGTCAAAAAGCGATCCGTTGCTACCATTAACTATTTTGATATCAGCGCCCTCTACGAACAAGATCAGGCTCTTTTTAAGCAGCTAATCACTAACGGTATTGATACCTCTTTTGAGGAACGAGCCTGTCGACACTCTTTAAAGCGATTACGTGATCTTCCCAATATGCAGTTGCGGTTAGAGAGGATGTTAAAAAAATCGGGGGTAAAGGATGTCTCGATGTTTGAAGATTTAGGGGCGGTAGGAGTATTTAAAAAAGTGAAAAAAACTTATCAAGAGGATATTGATATCACACTATTGTGGAAATTTGCAGGAGCGATTCTTGGTTGCCACTGGTCGTTAATACGAGAGGAGGAGAAGAGTGCGTTGTTGCAACAGATATGAAAAAAGCCTCGTAGAACGAGGCTTTTATTTATCCAAACAGGCTTAGAACTTAAAGCGAGTAGATATCAGAACGTGATCGTCATAAATGCCGTTGAAACGACCTTCGACACCCATAGAGAACAGTTCTGTTGAGTGGAAACGAGCATATACCGAACCAATCGTACTCTCTCTTGAGTCGATGGATACATGGCCAATTTTGCCACCAACTTCAAGCTGTGGCCCTAACCATTGGCGTACACCTAGGTTAATCTCTAAACCAAGCTCACCGTTATTGTAATGTTTATTATCATCAACCAATCTTACTAGCATTTCACCAGTAATGTCTGCCCAGTTATTAATTGGGGCATGAAATCCAACACCACCAGATAGATCGTAGTCACTTTCAAATTCAGAGTCGACAGTGGCGACCAAATGCGCATTTGGGTGAATAGACTTACTAAAGCCACCACCTAAAGTGATTGGGTTTGCACCGATACGCGCTTCGGCATAGTCGTAGCTGAAGTTACTCATTACTGTTTGGCTTTGATTATCCACAGCCGCATAGAGTGAAGATGAAGATAAAATAAGAGCTGTTGTTAAAAGTATTTTACGCATGATATCTAAAACCTTGCTAATTCTATGGAGCATCCCTTCACGCTCCCAATGTGGGTGGATAATACCAGAAACCGTTTAATATCTACATGTAATCAAACCATTTCTTAAGGTAAAAATATATATTCCTCACAAAAGTTGTCTATCCCGCGGTGTGGAAGTCAAATTTTTGTCATGAAGATTATGACTATTGTTAAGCAAAATGAGTACCAATTTTACAATGTTGGTTAATCACTGCCCAGTTCGCTTCGGCGTTGGTTGAGAGTGTCAAATATTTTGACGGTATCCAGCACTCTTGCCCAAGGCATTAAGTCTTTTTCATTTTCAATCATGTAGTTAGTTAACTGATCTGTCACCGTTTTAAGCAGTGAGTCTCCATCCCAAGGTTTGGTAATAAAGTAGTCTAAACAGGCAGAGTTTACCGCTTGAATTGTGGCTTCTAAATCGGCTTGCCCTGTGAGTAACAGTTTTTTTGCATGCTCAGTATGTTCTTGTTTCTTTAAGGTTATAAGGAAGTCGACACCGCGATATTCCGGCATGATGTGATCGCACAAAATTAACGCCAGAGGCATCCCTTCGATGACTGCATCCGCAATAACTTCCTGGGCTTCTGACACGGATTCGGCGGCTTCAATCACAAAGTACTCTTCTAAGGGAGAGAGATCTTGAATGACACTATCGAGTACGTCTCTCTCATCATCGACACATAAAATGAGGTATTTTTTCATGGTTAACTCCTTGTAGAATGTGGTGTTGCGCCATCACTTAAGGGCAGTAACGGAGAGTGAAGTGGTAAAACGACCGTCATTTTTGTAAACATCTCCGGCTCTGATTCTACTTCAAACCAGCCACCGTGGTGTTTTACAATTTGCTCACTGACAGAAAGGCCAATGCCAAGTCCAAAGTTACCTTCTCGTTTGGTGGTGTAGTTAAGCTCAAAAATTTTATCGATTATCTCTGGTGGAATGCCGTTTCCATTATCTTTAAATGAGACACTCAAATAGTGGTGACTCTCTTTACGGATGATCTCTGTTTTAATCTCAAACTCACCATTTTTGGGAAGTGCATCAATCGCATTGGAGATAATATTGGTCCAAACTTGCTGCAGTGCAAAGGGTTGGCAGGGGACTTCGGGAATATCAGAGTAATGTTTAATGACATTGTGGTGTTTAAGGCGATTTTCAAAAATGATCAGAGTATCTTCAATGCCTTCATGAATATTAACAAAATGAATAGTCTCATCGTCTTCTCGAGCATACCCCTTTAGACTCTTCACTAAGTCAGCAATACGCTGCGCACAAATCGACATAGAACGGATTGTATTGCCTGCTAAGGAGTACTGTTCCCACTCGGTTACGGTCTCTTTAAATTCGTCACCTAATTGAGCCTGAAATTGTCGGATTTTTGCCTCATCATCCAGCCCCATCTGTACCATCTTTTTTGCAACCACTCTATCTTTGACTAGTGATTCTATCTCTTTAGCTCGAACACGAGTCACTGAGGTTGATGTGGGGTTGCTAACCAAACCATTTTTAAATACATCACTGCCTATTTGCTGGATGTGGTCGGGAAGGGGCGAGTTGATCAAATGCGATATCTTCTGTTTTAAATTATCGCTGCCTCGAATAATCGCTGAGATAGGGTTGTTCAACTCATGGGCGACCCCAGCCACCAGTTGACCTAACACTGCCATTTTTTCGCGTTCGATGAGTTGTTGATAGGCATTATCTAAAGAGGTAACAGTTTGCTGTAACTTTATCTTGGTTTTGATGCTGCCTTGCAAGCGTCGATTAAAATGACGCAGCAGTAGGTTACTAAACTGTGGCAGTAACTCTGAATTGTTGTGCATGATCTTACTAAATAGAGTTCTATCGAGCTTGATCACCTTAGTTGAGGTGAGCGTAATCGCGGTTGAGAACGAGCGCTCACCGGAGACAAAAGACATGCTGCCAACGATATTGCCACTTGAGTATTGAACTACCTCATGTTGCTCGCCATCATCATCGGATTTATACAGTGCAACTTTCCCTTCGGCAATAAACCATAAAAATCGATTCGGCTCTCCCTCTTTGGTGAGCAGATGGTTTTGATGGTAAGTCCGACAGGCCCGCGTTTTGTCGTTATCTTTGAAAATGTCATAGAGGGTGGTGATAACCTGCTGAGCCAGTTCGGTATCATCAATATTGTGATAGTCGTTAATAAACCCCGCTTGAAACTGACTCATCTTTCGAACGATATGGGCCTTGAGAATTCTCTCTTGATCTAACAACTCGCTGTATTTTAACCAATCGCCATGATCATTTTCTAAGATAAAGGTGGTCAGCTCATGGATGATAACAGGTAGGTGCTGCTCGCTATTCCATGCTGACTCGAAGCAGTGGTCTAAACGTCCTTGGTTGACGACCCTGAGAACATCACCCATGGTGTAGTGATCACTGATGAGAAGTTTTCGGGTCTTTTTTGTCTGTTGCGGGTGATGCAATTGAATCAAAAAATCGAACGTTTTATTCTGCTCAGAAGCCCCACCACACACCACAAGCGCAATCTCAGTTTCAGATTCACTCATTGAAAGCACGACATTCTCTGCCTCTTGATAAGAAGAGGTAAAGATCAGATTGAATCTCGATTGTAAAAAGGAAAAATCACTTCTTATCGCATCAATCTCAGCGGCATTGGTATTAAGGCAAAGAATGGAGTATTTGATCGCTGCTACCCTTGTAACGTTAATTGAGTTAAACCATACCATTGTTCATAACAGTGAGGTGAGAGCTTGGTTTGAATTCTAAAAAATTGAATGGTATTCAAGAGGATGTTAATTCGATAAACTGAAAATATCATTCAAAAGCGATTACTAAATATGAAAGAATTAAAGAAATATGCAGCTATAGGTGGTGCGATTGCCATCGCCGCGTGTTGGCCATTTGCTACTGGTCAAATTGGTCAATCAATCATGACAGATACGATTGCCCATTATGATAACCCCGTTGTTTCAATTGAGCTGCTTGATTACGACAGAGGGTACTTAAGCTCTACTGCTGTATCTAAAGTGACCATCACCGATCCTGTCATTGCCGAACAGTTTCGAGCAGATGGGCTGCCGGAATCGCTTACCTTTAATCATCAAATTCATCATGGTCTCATCTCGATTGATTCGGTCAGCCACTTAGATGTGCCGCCCGAGCTGGAAGAATTCTTAGCGGATATGGACATCAAATTTGAATCGAGCAGCCAACTGAGTGGTTCGACGCACATTCAGTTCACCTCTAAGGCCAAATCCATTCAGATGCCAGCAGAGCTTGAATCAGGTATAGAGCGTATCGATGTGAGTCGCTTCACCTTAGATGCCGATATTGATAGAGATGGACTTAATGGTTTCTCTTATCATCTGCCGGCGTTAGATTTTGTTTCCGATCTTGGTGAAAAAATTAATCTGTCCGGCTTTTCTGGTGAAGGGAAGGGCAGCAGTAATGGGGCGTTTTGGGTTGGCACCAATGACGTTTATCTAAAAGAGGCTTCTATTACATCAGGAACTGAGAGTGGTGTGTTGAAAGGTCTTAGTTACAAAAACTCGACCTCATTGAGTGAAGAGAGTCAACCAGGTAGTGATGATCAAAAGGTAAGTTCAACCAATACCTTTAAATTAGGCTTACTGGAATCAGGCCAAGATAAAGTTGAAAATGCGCGCTTGAGTGTGACCTTTTCTGAGCTTGATTACGCGGCATTAAAAAAGATGTTTGCCACTTATAATAAGCTGCAAGAGAGTCAAGATCAGACGGTTATTTCAGAGCTTGAGTTAGCCATTAATCTGCTTGTTGCTAAGGGATTAAACCTATCAATTGATGATTTTGGTGCGACGATAATGGGCGGAGAGTTTAGCAGTAAGTTAGACTTGATGCTGCCGGCGGGAACACCAAGAGCATCACAAGACGCCACAAAGTTGGTTGCAAACTTGCGTGGTAGCTCATCGGTCTCTATCTCTAAGTCATTGGCAGAAAATAATCCAATCGTTCAGTTAATGCTTGATGAGCAGTTAGAAAAAGGTGTTGTGGTAGACAGTGGTGAGCAGTATGAATTTACCACTGAGATCAAAGAGGGCTCTGCAACACTATCTAATGGTGAGCAAGTACCACTGTTTATGGTGTTAGCCCCGTTCATGTAATTTACTGTTTCGCTAACAAACAATAGCGCACACACTATGTACTTGGTGTGTGCGTAAGTTGATGATACAGAGCGCTTTGCACTCCATCCGCCCTATGTTTCCCATCTTTTGCATCCCAAACTTCTATACCAAAAAAGTCAAAATCAATGTCTTTTATTCGTAAGCGCGACTCAAGTGATAATGGCCTTTTAATTATCATGCACCTCTTTTGGGTGCTTCTTATGATGAAATAAAATGTAGCGCTTAATCCACTGTAAATAATTTTTAATAGTAGATTGCCTAAAACGTTTTAATCGCATCGTTTCTTCAATAAAGCCTAGATAAGGAGAGCTCATAAATATGTTCCATTTACTGTGTGTTTGTACAGTTTTATGGAATGCCTACTTTCTACAAATCAAAGCCTACTTTCTACAAGTGAAATTTATAACTTTGCGGTAAAGCACTAATTTTTAGAGATATRYATGATACGSTAWGACAAATTTRTGAGTGATAAGATGCAAAATGCATTGTTTAAACAATGCATTTTGCATCTTATTAAGCTGTTATAAAGCCTAAGGAAGTATCGTGAATATCTCAGGTAAGAGAATCAAACTAGCTCCATTTGATGAGTCAGATAAAGAACTTTTTATACAAATATCAATATGCCCATTTATGATGGAACATGTCTACGACCCATTTACCTATGAAGACGCTGAAAAAGCTTTTGAAGCAAAATCTCAAAAATGGAACTTAGATAGTTCAGGTTGGCTAGCCTTAGGAATAACAGATTTATCATCTGGTGAAAAACTAGGAAATATAGGTCTCAAAATTGTAAATCATACGGCAAAGATAGCAGAAGTCGGTTTTATGATTAAGCAACAAGCTCAAGGTAAAGGCATTGCTTCGGAAGCTCTAGAACTTGTTAAAAACTTTGCATATAAAGAGCTGAAATTAAATAAGTTAGTTGCTACATGCTCCGTTAATAATGAAGGCTCTTATCGATTGCTAGAAAAAATAGGCTTTATTCGTGAGGGGTGTTTACAACAAAACTCATTGATAAAAGGTCAACGCATAGATGATTATATCTATGGGTTGTGTAAATCGGCTTTATAACGAGGCGTTATACGCAGTAAGGAATTCTAAATCGTGCAAATAATTAGCATTGATGATTTTCCTCTCAAATGGAGATGGACTGAAGAACAGTATCGCTTACTTTCTAAGGAAGAGCTCGCTCAGATTACTCCATTAGCGCCAGTATCAGCTAAAGATGTGTGGGAAACTTCGTTAACATTCGCGTCAGACAAAAGTGATTTTTCACCAAGCAATGAACTTTTCACTGATATAGCGAGTATCGAAGCTACAGATGAAAATACAGTTAGGAAGTGGCTCGCAGGTAAAATTCCTAATTGTGAGGTTATTGTCTCCTGGCAACCAGATACAGCAGTTCTAACAAATACAGAATTGTTTATTCAGTACTGGGATGACTTTTGCTATGGTGCAAGTGATGATGTTTCTGTCTGGCCAAAAGATAAATCATGGATAATTCACTACTTTCACGAAGAAGTATTTTGGTATGGTAAGTCAGCAATCGTATAACAAGGGCAAGCAACGGACTCGTCAAACTGTCACTTGTTTTGCAAAAAGCCGCAAAACAAGCGCCAGTTTAACTCGCCCCTGTTGCCGGCGTTACAACGCTCTGGTTGCCGCTTCGGTACAACTCTATAAGAAGGAAAGAAAATGGATGATTTGATTGATGACGAGTTGTTCTTGCAAGTAGAGGAACACTTGAAGTGTAGTGAGCAAAGTTGGCTACTCGGTGCAGGAATAAGTTTCGACGCTAAATTACCACTTATGTACCCTTTAACGAATAAAGTTAAAAAGGATGTAGAAACTAGTCATAAGAAATTATATGACGATATTATCACTCCACTATTTGAAGAGTTGCCAGAGCAATGCCACATAGAGCATGTTCTTAGTCATCTTGGCGACTATGCTGCGTTAGCTGAAAGAAACAAAGAAAAGAAAACAGTAATTAGTGGGGGAGAAGTTGAGTTAGCTACCTTAGAAGAAGTACATAATACAATTCTTGAATCTATCTCAAATGTTATCCGATGCGGCTATGTTGAAGGCGATGATGAAGCGGCAGATGAAGAAGGTACGTTGTCAGAGCCAATTGTCGATATTGAGTCCCATTTAGAGTTTATCGACACTCTGTTTAATCATGCATCTGCTGGTGTTCATGAGCGAAGAAAAACAGTTAATATTTTCACAACTAACTATGACACTCTTTTGGAAGATGCATTAGCACTGAACAAAGTGCCGTATTGGGACGGTTTTGCTGGAGGAGCTGTAGCTCACCGTACTCAGAGATATGGCGAACTAGCACCAACAAATGGACAGCGCGCAAACTTAATCAAGATGCATGGGTCGATAGATTGGTTTCTTTGTGACAAAGGCTATGTCTGGCGAGTTAGGGACAATGACCGCTATCCCAAGGCAGATCGTCGCGTTCTAATTTATCCTCAAGCAACAAAATACATTGCTACTCAGCAAGACCCGTTTGCTTCTCAGTTTGATTTATTTAGAAAATCTCTAAATTCTCGTCAAAGTAATAC
>NZ_JAKJSQ010000111.1:0-7167 GCF_050337105.1 Aliivibrio kagoshimensis | reverse complement strand
GTTGACACTCACTCTATAAGTAACTAAACTCTCGCTAATTTGTCGAAAATTAGTTATTTTAATTTATGACTTTGCTCAGATTAGAGTGAATGGAAAAAAAATCACTCTAACTGCATTTTTATTGTTTTTGGAGGTTGTCTTGAGTAAATCTGCACTGTTAGTCCTTGAAGATGGGACTGTGTTCCGCGGTGAATCAATTGGGGCAGATGGTTCTTCTGTTGGGGAAGTCGTTTTTAATACCTCGATGACTGGGTATCAAGAGATCTTAACGGATCCCTCTTATTCTCAGCAAATTGTAACGTTAACTTATCCTCATATTGGCAACACGGGAACAAATGCTGAAGATGAAGAGTCCTCTTCAATTCATGCACAAGGTTTAGTCATTCGCGATCTCCCTCTCCTTGCATCCAACTTTCGTAATCAACAATCCCTTTCTGACTATTTAAAATCTCAAAATATTGTCGGTATTGCCGAAATCGATACGCGTAAATTGACTCGTATATTGCGCGAGAAAGGTGCTCAGGGCGGATGTATTGTTGCTGGTGATAACCTTGATGAAGCGATGGCGCTTGCAAAAGCAAAGGCGTTCCCTGGCTTGAAAGGGATGGACTTAGCGAAAAAAGTAACCACCGCTGAAGCATACCAATGGAAGCAAGGCTCTTGGACTTTAACGGGGGGCTTACCTGAAGCGAAAGATGACAGCGAGCTTCCTTTTCATGTTGTGGCTTATGACTTTGGTGCGAAACGCAACATCTTAAGAATGTTAGTCGACCGCGGTTGTCGGTTAACTGTGGTGCCCGCACAAACTTCAGCAGAAGAGGTGTTGGCAATGAACCCTGATGGGGTCTTCTTATCAAATGGACCTGGTGACCCAGAACCGTGTGATTATGCGATTGAAGCGACTAAGACCTTCCTTGATAAAAATCTACCTATCTTTGGTATCTGTCTTGGACATCAAATTCTGGCACTGGCCAGTGGCGCGCAAACGGTGAAAATGAAATTTGGTCACCATGGTGCTAACCACCCAGTGAAAGATCTCGACCGCAATGTAGTGATGATTACTTCTCAGAACCATGGCTTCGCAGCAGATGAAGAGACACTGCCTGAAACCTTACGAGCAACACATAAATCCCTGTTTGATGGCTCTTTGCAAGGTATACACCGTACTGATAAACCTGCATTTAGTTTCCAAGGGCACCCAGAGGCGAGCCCCGGTCCACACGACGCAGCCCCTTTGTTTAACCACTTTATTGACCTTATTAAACAGTCTAAAAACGCTTAAATCGGAGTAGTAAAAAATGGCAAAACGTACTGATATTAAAAGCGTACTAATTTTAGGTGCTGGTCCAATCGTTATTGGGCAAGCTTGTGAGTTTGACTACTCTGGCGCACAAGCGTGTAAAGCACTGCGTGAAGAGGGTTACCGAGTTATTCTTGTTAACTCAAACCCTGCAACAATTATGACTGACCCAGACATGGCCGATGCGACTTATATTGAGCCAATTCAGTGGGAAGTGGTTCGTAATATCATCGAGAAAGAGCGCCCAGATGCCGTTCTTCCAACGATGGGCGGACAAACGGCGCTTAACTGTGCCCTCGACCTCGAAAAGTACGGTGTTCTCGCTGAGTTCGGTGTAGAGATGATTGGTGCTACGGCGGATGCGATTGATAAAGCCGAAGACCGTTCTCGTTTTGATAAGGCGATGAAGTCGATTGGACTCGAGTGTCCACGTGCAGATACCGCGAAAACTATGGATGAGGCTTATAAGGTTCTCGATATGGTTGGTTTTCCTTGTATTATTCGCCCATCATTTACCATGGGGGGGACTGGCGGTGGTATTGCATATAACAAAGAAGAGTTTGAAGAGATTTGTTCTAACGGTTTAGAGTTATCACCGACCAATGAGTTGTTGATAGATGAATCACTTATCGGTTGGAAAGAGTATGAAACTGAAGTGGTTCGTGATAAAAACGACAACTGTATTATCGTTTGTACGATTGAAAACTTCGATGCGATGGGCGTGCATACTGGCGACTCAATCACCGTTGCTCCCGCTCAAACATTAACGGATAAAGAGTACCAGTTGATGCGGAATGCATCACTTGCCGTACTGCGTGAAATTGGTATCGAAACAGGTGGTTCAAACGTTCAATTTGGTATCAATCCAAAAGATGGACGTATGGTCATTATCGAGATGAACCCACGTGTATCTCGCTCTTCAGCGCTTGCCTCTAAAGCAACAGGTTTCCCAATTGCTAAAATTGCAGCCAAACTTGCGATTGGTTACACACTCGATGAGCTGATGAACGACATCACAGGTGGAAAAACACCGGCATCATTCGAACCAACCATTGATTACGTCGTCACCAAAATTCCACGTTTTAACTTTGAAAAGTTTGCCGGCGCGAATGACCGTTTGACCACTCAGATGAAATCAGTAGGCGAGGTGATGGCCATTGGTCGTAACCTACAAGAGTCCCTGCATAAAGCCCTTCGTGGTTTAGAAGTGGGTGCAAGTGGTTTCGATGAGATGGTGGACTTGGATGACTCTGCTTTGATGAGTAAGATTCGTCATGAGCTTAAAGAGCCAGGCTGTGACCGTATTTGGTATATTGCTGATGCTTTCCGTGCAGGTATGTCAGTGGATGGTGTCTTTAATTTAACCAATGTTGACCGTTGGTTCCTTGTACAAATTGAAGATATTGTAAAACTGGAACAACAAATCAAAGAGAACGGATTTGCTGGGTTGAATAAAGATGTGTTACGCAAACTAAAACGTAAAGGTTTTGGTGATGAACGTCTAGCGACTCTTCTTGGTGTTGCCGAGAGTGAGATTCGTAAACTGCGTGATCAACATAATATTCATCCTGTCTATAAACGTGTTGACACTTGTGCTGCAGAGTTCTCTTCAGATACGGCTTACATGTACTCATCTTACGATGAAGAGTGTGAAGCAAACCCTACCGATAAAGAAAAAATCATGATTCTTGGCGGCGGTCCGAACCGTATTGGTCAAGGTATTGAGTTTGATTACTGCTGCGTGCATGCCTCATTAGCGTTGCGTGAAGATGGTTACGAAACCATTATGGTCAACTGTAACCCAGAAACAGTTTCAACGGATTACGACACGTCAGACCGTCTCTACTTCGAACCTGTTACGCTTGAAGATGTATTAGCCATTGCTCGTATTGAGAAGCCAAAAGGGGTGATTGTTCAATATGGTGGTCAGACACCACTGAAATTAGCACGAGAATTAGAAGCCGCGGGTGTCCCAATCATTGGCACGAGTCCAGATGCCATTGACCGAGCTGAAGATCGCGAACGTTTCCAACAAGCGGTTGACCGTTTAGGGCTGCTTCAGCCACAAAATGCTACCGTTACCACGATGGAACAAGCCGTTGAAAAGTCGAAAGAGATCACTTTCCCATTAGTCGTTCGCCCATCCTATGTACTGGGCGGTCGTGCAATGGAAATTGTCTATGATGAAACCGATTTACGACGTTACTTTAATGAAGCCGTCAGTGTTTCAAATGAGTCACCAGTACTGCTTGACCGATTCTTAGATGATGCAACGGAAGTCGATGTCGATGCCATCTGTGACGGAGAACGAGTGGTCATTGGCGGTATTTTAGAACACATCGAGCAAGCGGGGGTTCACTCAGGAGATTCGGCCTGTTCACTACCAGCTTATACACTGAGCAATGAAATCCAAGATGAGATGCGCCGACAAGTTGAAAAACTCGCTTTTGAACTTGGGGTTCGAGGTTTGATGAACGTTCAGTTTGCCGTAAAAGATAACGATGTTTATCTAATCGAAGTGAATCCACGTGCGGCCCGTACCGTGCCGTTTACATCAAAAGCGACAGGTGCGCCACTGGCCAAAATTGCAGCACGAGTGATGGCGGGACAATCTCTAGAGTCACAAGGCTTTACCAAAGAGATTATTCCACCGTATTACTCAGTGAAAGAGGTTGTGCTGCCGTTTAATAAATTCCCTGGTGTTGACCCACTGTTAGGTCCTGAAATGCGCTCTACAGGGGAAGTGATGGGTATTGCCGATAACTTTGCAGAAGCGTTCGCTAAAGCGGATTTAGGCTGTGGTAAAGAGTATTCTGAAGAAGCGGGACGAGCACTGCTTTCGGTACGTAATAATGACAAACAGCGCGTAGTAGATTTAGCCTCTAAACTGGTGAAGTTAGGTTATGAATTGGATGCGACACATGGTACTGCTGTTATCTTGGGCGAAGCGGGTATCAACCCACGATTAGTGAACAAGGTACACGAAGGGCGTCCGCACATTCTTGACCGTATTAAGAATGGTGAGTACAGCTACATCGTTAATACCGCAGAAGGTCGCCAAGCAATTGAAGATTCAAAACTGCTTCGCCGCGGCGCTCTAGGTGGTAAGTTAAATTACACCACGACCTTAAACGCGGCATTTGCAACGTGTATGGCTCATACAGCTGATAATAAAGCTTCAGTAACCTCTATCCAAGAGTGGCACGCAAAGATCAAATAAGCGCTGCTTAATAACCCAAAAGAGCCGTAACGTCTGACGTTACGGCTCTTTTTTTCGTTGTTTACATCGCCTCGTTAATCATACTTAGGTAGAATTCTCGCTCGAAACGCTCAATAGGAGACTGAACTGGAGGGGCATTGTCAGGTCGTTTGATAGGGTGGTAATCAGCAATTAACTGCACGAAAAGTAGTGTTTCGCCATTTGTCGTAGTAACAAAGCCAGCCATATTCATACTGCCAAATAGAGAGCCACTTTTGGCTCTGATAGCATTGGAAATCGGAGCCTTACGCATGCTCGCACGATACTTCAGCGTACCATCAACGCCAGAGGTCGGAAGAGAGCCCAACAATTTTAGTGTACTGTCATGTTTATAGAGGTAGGAGAGGACATGACTCAGCTGAGTTGCACTCATTTTATTGTTTCTTGATAAACCTGAGCCATCAGCTAATACTGCACTCTCGATATCAATCCCCGCACGATCCATCAGAATGGCTTTAATCGCTGACGTTCCGTTACTAAAGCTTCCTGCTTGTTGGTAATAACTGTGACCTATGGTTTTAGTGAGATTGTCTGCATAGAGGTTATTTGACTCTTTTAGCATGGTTTCAATTAACACAGGCAAAGGCTCAGAGTGGTGAGTAGCAACGATTGAAACGTTTTGCTGAGCTGGAGCAACAGGCCTTCCTCGTAAAATGTCACCTTTAAGTTTGATGTTGTGCTCCTTCAACAACCTCTGAATGACCTGTTTACTGTATAAAAAGGTATTCTGAACAGCAAACTTAAGTGGCAGTGGTTTGTTTCTATGTTGTAAGCAGCCTGATAGATGGTATTGATTCGTTGGCGTAGCCAGTAGCTCCAAGTCACAAAATTGGGTTTGTTGCTCTGTTTTGCTGACGCTAGTGGCTGATGTCGTCACAGTAATAGGTTGATGAGCTGGCACATGAACACGCGTTGTACCGTTGTCGTCCGAATAGATGGAAGCCATAACCGCATTTTGGTTGAGGGTGATGGCACTCGAAGGGGCACTATAACCTATGCCCATAATGTCCCATGGCCAGCCTACACCTCGTTCATAACCTGTAAAGAGTGAATCGTTGAGCCAGATGTTCCCTTTAATGTTGGACAGCCCTGAATGTTTTAGCTGGCGCAGAAGCGCTGATAGGTCCAGTTCGGTCAACGTTGGGTCACCACTGAAGTTAACAGTCAGATTGTCACCATATGACTCAATAGTGGTGGCGTAACGATAGTTATCGTTGAGCAGAAGTTTCGCAGCCAGGGCGGTGACCAATTTCTGGGTGCTGGCGGGTGGAATCATCTGTTCACTATTGTGGTTGGTGATAACGTCGCCACTGGTTAGCGATTGAACCATCAGAGAAGCACGACTACCATCAGGCAACTGCTTTAATGCATTGTCAACTGTGGCATAGGCCGAGAAGTTGAGGAGTAGCAGTAGAAAAGGGACGCAACGAAAAATCATAAAAGAGAGCCAGTAGAGAGTGAGAGAGCAGTATAGCAGATAAAAAAAAACGCCTGCATGAGTCTGCAGGCGTTTAGTGTGTAGCGAGTTAGACTAATTAGAAGTCGTAACGCATACCTAGTGCTAGCTCATCTTCAGCATCGATATTAGTAATACCATTAGCTGTGTCTTTGTCTAGTAGGTTGAAGTTGTATGAGATGTAAGTACGGAAGTTGCTGTTGAAGAAGTATGTTGCGTCTACTGCAACATTGTCTGCGTGATCTTTGTTGTCAAGTTCAGCGTTGTTGTAAGTAGTAGAGAATACCGTTTTACCCATGGTGTAAGCGGCTGCTAATTCGTAACCTGTGTAGTCAGCGTCTTTTTCAGCTTTTTGACCGTCGGTGTAAACACCTGCGAAGTAAAGGTCACCCATAGTGTAAGATGCAGCAAACATCATTTCGTTTTGCTCATCTTGATCTGCGTAACCACCACCTAGTGCTAGGCCAGTGTCGCCAATTGCGTAGATAGCAGACAGTGAGTAACCATTTTGACCGTTGTCTTCAAATTCGTCAGCAACCTCTTTTGAGTCAGCAAAACGGTAGCTGGCCTTTACGCTAAGATCAGAGAATTGACCTTTGTAAGAGAGCATGTTGTCAGTACGGTCAGCAACACCGATCTTATCAGCTGCTGAGTTACCGTGGTAAGCCATGATATCGGTGAAGTCAGTGATAACACCTAATGCACCGTCATTTTTACCGTATGTCACTTCACCAAAGTCGCCACCGAAACCCGCGTAGGTGTAACGATTGTCTAATTTGCTACCGTCGTTATTTTTTGAACCGTCATCATTATAATCAGACGTTGTGAATTCGCCTTCGTAGAAGCCAACACCGTATAGGCCGTCAGTGATTTGGGTTTTGCCTTTAAGGTTGATACGAACACGAGTTTTGTCGGTCGCTTTACCATCTTGTACTGCCATACGAGCTTCTGCGCGGCCGCCAAGTTCAATGCTTTGTGCGTCATCTTTGTAGATCTCAGCTGCGTTAACTGAACCAGCTGTTGCGAATGCTGCTACTGCTAGAGCAAGAATTGATTTATTCATTTTGATTTCCTTTATAAGGTGTCTAGAAATACGATTTCATTTTAAATGAAGACAATTGCTTATTTACTCTTATATATAAGAGGTTACAC
>NZ_JAKJSQ010000110.1:0-7429 GCF_050337105.1 Aliivibrio kagoshimensis | reverse complement strand
GTTCTAACCTATGAACCAAATAAAAAGTAATAGTTCAAAAATACGGCAATAACTCAATCATTTAATCACAATTTAAAGCGTTTGTGACCGTTTGTAATGCACTATCAATATCGTCACTGTCTAACCAAGTCAAATCATCCCAGCTTCTTAGCCAAGTGATTTGTCTTTTTGCCAGTTGGCGAGTAGCGCAAACGCCACGAAAAACCGCTTCATCACGTGAACCATTTCCATCCAGATAATCCCACATCTGACGGTATCCTACACAACGTATAGAGGGTAAATCCGAATGAAGATCACCCCGTTGATGTAAAGATCGTACTTCTTGCTCAAATCCAGCGTCCATCATCATAGTAAAACGTAACTCAATACGACGATGAAGCTCGGATCTCTCTTTAGGTGCAATCGCAAACTGATGAACCCTAAAAGGAAGTGACTCACCTTGAGTCTGGGTCAATTCAGTTAACGTTTTCCCTGAAATTCGGAATACTTCCAATGCTCGACTCAAACGTTGAGGATCATTGGGGTGTATTCTAGCAGCAGCAACTGGATCTATGGTTGCAAGCTGATCATGCAATCCTTTCCAGCCAATAGATAGCGCTTCTTGCTCAATTTGAGATCGAACAGCACTATCCGCAGCAGGTAAAGGCGAAAGACCTTCAAGTAAAGCCTTAAAATACAGCATTGTGCCACCAACAAGAAGAGGAATATTTCCCCTTGCGACAATATCATTCATTTCGCGTAAGGCATCTTCGCGGAAATTCGCGACAGAATAACTTTCCGTTGGCTCAATAATATCAATCAGTCGATGCGGAGCTAAAGCCAACTCTTCTTCATTTGGCTTTGCCGTACCGATATCCATTCCTTTATAAATAAGGGCGGAATCCACACTTATCAACTCTACTGGGAAATGTTGTCCGATCTTAATCGCTAACTCAGTTTTGCCTGAAGCTGTTGGCCCCATTAAAAATATAGCTTGTGGTAACTCATTCATTATTCAAAAATGCTTTTATTGGAACATTAAAATCGACAGGTTGAAGTAAACGTTCGTAGTATTGAACTAACCCACCTTCCCATAACAGTTCGATGTCAGTGATCAACTGGATTGCTTCCGACAAAGAGTAAGCGGTACACTCACTCTGTATCTGAGTCGCCAACCAAACAATAGTTTGCTCAAAATGGTCCTGACGATCCACTCTTTGATGTAGATACGATAACAGATCTGGAATTAACTGCTGTAAATTCTGTTGCCTTAACGGTTGTGACACTGACATCACGATAACCGCTTGACGACCCTTGGCTTTTAACTGAATACCCAGCTGGCTCAATAGTGACTGCTCATTATCAATGACAGCTAACAGCGGCTCATTCACTGGAATAGTATGAGGGATCAACAAGGGTTGTGCTTTTAGCGACCCTGTTTTCCCTAGATTTAACTGCCCCAATGTTTTCAGATACTCAGCGACTCGTAGAGAGAGCAGTTGGATCTGCTGTTGGTTTTCCATCAATAGATAGTATGACTCAACCACAGAAAGGCCTTTACCTAAGCTATCAAACCCTACCACTGCCTTAATCGGTGCATCATTTCCCACCACACTTTCTGTCTGTTCTGACTCAACAACAGGGGGTTGTAATAGAGCCTGATAGACTTTGACTTCCTTCGTGGAGGGTGAAGTGGTGGCTAAAGGGGTCCATTGGGAGCGTTCTTGTTGTCGTGGATAGGTAGGTACTTTAGCGACCGCTTCCATGACCTGCTCAGTCACTGACTCCGGAGTACGATATTCAACATGGCCACGACTTGTGGGTACAAGATCATCATCCATATATTGGGTTTGTTCCAGAGCGCTGGTAATCCCTTGATAGATAAAGTCATGCACTAAACGGGCTTGATGAAAACGGACCTCATGCTTTGCAGGGTGAACATTCACATCCACTTGATGCGGGTCGATCTCAATAAACAAAACATAAGCGGAATATTGCTCCGCTGACAAACTCGACTCATAACCCTGTCTAATTGCGTGATTAATCAGTTTATCGCGCATCATTCGACCATTCACATAACAGTATTGTTGGTCACTCTGAGCTCTGGCACCTTGGGGCGTTGATATCCAGCCGGTGAGGGTCAGTCCATCATGACTCAATTCAACATTGGCTGAATGATCAACAAAGCTTGAACCACACACCGAAGCGAGTCGTTTCTCTTTTTGAGCTTGAGTGTGAGAAGCTCGATACTGTCGAACCATTTTTCCGTTGTGCTTTAAGCTAATCGCGACATCAAAGTGGCTCAGAGCAATACGCTTAAGCAGATCATCAATATGGGTAAACTCTGTTTTGTCTGCTTTTAAAAATTTCCGACGTGCAGGCGTATTAAAAAATAGGTCCAACACTTCTATCGTTGTACCAATAGGATGTGCTGCCGGCTTGGTCGTTACCGTCATATCACGACCTTCGGCATACGCAGACCAAGCCTGCTCTTGAGTCACCGTTCTAGAAGTCAGGGTCAGTCGTGATACCGAACTAATACTCGCTAATGCTTCACCACGAAACCCCAAACTGACAATCGCTTCAAGATCATCAAGGGAGTGAATTTTTGAGGTTGCGTGACGGCTTAGCGCTAAGGTTAATTCATCTTTACTGATGCCCTTACCGTTATCTCTAACCCGAATTACACGACTGCCGCCTTTTTCAATATCAATATCAATACGCGTTGCGCCAGCATCAATGCTGTTCTCTACCAACTCTTTCACCACAGAAGCCGGTCTTTCAACCACCTCTCCTGCAGCAATCTGGTTCGCTAAACGGGCAGGTAAGATTTGAATCGTCATATTAACTACTCGGAATGATCAACCATTGCCCAACGGCAAGCTGATCAGAACGCAGTTGATTGGCTTTTCGAAGCTGAGCGACAGAGATACCATAGTTGGATGCAATTTTTCCAAGAAACTCTCCGCGTTTCACTTTATGCTTCACGGTTTTGGTACTCAGCACTTTCACTTTGAGTTTTTGACCTACAAATACCTTATCACTCTTCAAACCATTCCAAATTTTAATACTTGACGCTGACACACCATATTTAGCCGCTATTTTCCCAAGATACTCACCTTTTCTTACAACGTGAGTGCTCATTTTAGTGGTGGGTAAGGTTTTGGGTTTACTTTGCGGTTTAGTGGTGACCGCATTTGCACCAGTGATATATAGCACTTGGCCAATTCGTAAGCTGCTACTTTTTAATTTGTTACTGGTTTTTATACTCTGAATCGACGTTCCATATTTTTTTGCGATAATTGAGAGCGACTCACCGCGTTTTACACTGTGTTTGATTTGCTGGTTTTTTAAGGCAAACATAGTGCCAGCAGGTGCATTGTCTTCAAAATAATCAATGATGGCTTTAGAAATAGCGGCAGCCAATTTATCCTGATGTGCTCTTTGAAACAGCAACTTCTCTTCAGTGCGATTTGAAATAAAACCCGTTTCGACTAAAACAGATGGAATATCTGGAGACTTTAATACCGCAAGGCTAGCTGGTACTGGTTCTCGCTTATGCAGTTTAGTCACCTTTCCCATCTCAGAGAGAATATTAGACGCTACCTTGTACCCTTCAGTGGTAGAGTGTCTAAATTGCAAATCCAACAACGTCTGACTTAAGTTTTTGTCGTTGTGAGCTTTTGACAGTACCTCACCCGCGCCACCAAGTAGCTCTGATTGCTCTTCGTGTTTAACCACCCAACGGCCAATCTCTGAGTTAGCTCTGCGTGTATTTAAAACAAAGACTGAACCACCACGAGGCTGAGAAGAGGTAAAGCTGTCAGCATGCACTGAAACAAGTAGATGTGCTTTATTTTTACGGGCAATTTCAGAGCGACGGTTTAAATTAACAAAGTAGTCACCTCGTCGTGTCAGTACCGCTTTCATTCCTGGTACAGCATTAATACGGGCGGCAATTTTCTTCGACACTGCTAATGTTGTGTGCTTCTCATACTTGCGAGTAGGGCCAACTGAGCCGGGATCCTCTCCACCATGACCCGCATCGATCGCCACAACAATATCACCAGAACCAATAAGCTGAGCGGCATCTTTATTCACGACCGGGGTTGTCGATGATGGACGATTGCTCACAACTGCACTACTGGACTCTTTATTGTGAGGTAGGTCGACGACCAATCGATAGCCATACTGACCACCCGGCGTTGGCGCTAATTTAAACAGTGTTGGTTTTACACTTTTTTTGAGTTCTAATACTAGACGTGTTGTACCTTTGGCTGGCGCTGTGCTTTTGCGAATTTTCGTTAGTACATCGCTGTTGGTAATGGTTAAGGGAAGTTTTGATTTTAGGTGAGTCTGCTTCAGGTCTACAACAAGACGAAACGGACTGCTTAATGTGAAGTAGCTAAAATTAGCTTCTGACTTTAAGTCGATAACAATTCGAGTTTCATCTGGAGAGGGCCACACACGCAGCCCTTCTAAAGAGTTTGCCTGCGCGGTAGAGAGCCCGAGTACAACCCATAATAAAAATGAAAAATAGAGGCCTATTTTTTGTCCAATCAACACAATTCCAATCGCTTAATCAAAGTAATTCCATAATCATTATTCGCGGTGATCCGAGCGATTCGTTGCTCACCACAATAACGTAAATCTATGTCTAAATCAGGTTTAGGCAGCATGCCCTCTCCCTTTTCTGGCCATTCAACGAGACAGATTGCATCTTCAGTAAAGTAATCTCGAATCCCCATGTACTCTAACTCTTCAGGATCAGCTAAACGGTATAGATCAAAATGATATACCTGCCACTGACTCAGTTCATAAGGTTCAACCAAAGTATAGGTTGGACTTTTTACGTTGCCTTTATGTCCTAAAGCGCGAATAAATCCTCGGCTAAATGTGGTTTTTCCTGCACCTAAATCACCATGTAGATAGATGGTTGTTTGTTGTTGACAGGCCTGAGCCAGTTTGCCACCGAAATGTATCGTTTCATCTTCATTGGCAAATTTTAATTCGATTGTTTGCATTATTAACGTTTATCATTGGTTGATTATAAAAATTTGGACATCAATTAAATCGAATTCATTTGCTGTCTATTCCGTAAAAACATCTCTAACAATTGTTCAATATCCACTCATAATACTACGCAACTCAACAAATATTAACGGAGTTAACGTTAGAAATGTGACAACAAGAAACAAAGAAAGTTAGATTTTGGGCTGATTATACCAAATCCCTTTCCCTGTTACTCCTTTTGAGCACTAATAGCCACTATAAGATTTATGATAGAATACGCGCAAGACTTACTCCCATAATAGTGGATTTTCACTTGATAGATATCGATTACACCTTACTGGCTGAAAATATAAAGAAGTGGGGGTTAGATCTCGGCTTTCAGCACGTGGGCATTTGCGACATTGATTTAACATCAAGAGAGAAACCACTTCAAGATTGGCTCGATGCTGGCTATCACGGTGACATGGACTGGATGGCAAGACATGGCATGATGCGGGCAAGACCCAATGAACTTCTCCCAGGGACCGTTCGTGTCATCAGTGCACGAATGAATTATTTACCACCTGAGGCTCAATTTGCCAGTAACTTAAGTGACGCCAATCAAGCCTATATTAGCCGTTATGCTCTAGGTCGAGACTACCACAAACTAGTACGTAACCAGCTAAAAAAATTAGGCCAAAAAATCGAGCAAGAAGTGGGAGAGTTAGGGTTTCGTCCTTTTGTTGATTCCGCGCCAATCTTAGAGCGTCCCTTGGCTGAGAAAGCGGGACTTGGCTGGATTGGTAAGCACTCACTTCTTCTTGATGCGAGTGCTGGTTCTTGGTTTTTTCTTGGTGAATTATTGGTGGATATTCCATTGCCTGTTGATCAACCTGTTGACGACCAATGTGGTAAATGTTCCGCTTGTATTACTTCGTGTCCAACCAATGCGATTGTCTCGCCTGGTGTTGTCGATGCAAGGCTGTGCATCTCCTATTTAACCATTGAGTTTGACGGCGTGATTCCCGAAGAGTTAAGGCCCAAACTTGGTAACCGAATATATGGTTGTGACGACTGTCAGTTAGTTTGCCCATGGAATAGACAAGCCGATATTACCCAACAACAAGACTTCCATCGTCGTGATCACTTTTCAACCTTGGACTTATTAACCTTGTTCACTTGGACAGAAGATGAATTCATGAAACGGTTAGAGGGCTCACCCATTCGCCGAATTGGTCACCTTCAATGGCAAAGAAACATTGTTGTAGCATTAGGTAATGCCCCCTATAAGCGAACAGTTGTCGATACGCTTACGCAATACTTAGGCCATTCAGAATTACTCGATATTCATATCAAGTGGTCTATTGAGCAGCAAGAGAGTAGAAGGGAGTTGATCAGTGTCTCCTCAGCAAAAGAGAAGCGCTTAATTAGAATAATCCAGAAGGGTTTACCAAGGGATGCCTAGTCGATAACCCTTGTCATCTTAATGTGGAAAAGAAAACTGAAGCGGAGATGCATTGAATAATGCAAAAAGTTAAACACAGTAAGAATTGATGATTAGGATCAAAGAATATCTGCTTAAAGATCTTCCAAGAAATAGAATTAAACACCCGACAACCAACTAATATCCATTTAATTCAATGGGTTGGGATTAAAACCGATTGATGAATCACACTATCAATAAGCAAGGATCCTTGCTTAGCCCATATGTAATCTGACTTAAACTGAAACTATTAACAGACTTATTCACAGATCCATTCTGTGGATAACTCTGTTGATATCAGAATTATAATTYACACATAAGTATGACCTAGTACACGATTTTTATCTTGGGCACTATATACAGATATTTTATGACATAAAAACGCTAGATATTGATAACTAGATTCTTAAATGAATATCAAAAAAACCGTACAGAATATGGCTATTTATTCTTTATAGTAAGATAAATGGGTATAACACATCGATGAGCTCGATGACAACTCACTCAGTATAACTATCACAGCTAGTATGAGTATTTAATGCTAGAAGAGAATAACGAAACTCTGTTCTCTTTGTCTCTGACTGTTAAAAGTACTTCTACTCTTAAAAGGAGATTGGTTGCGGGGGCCGGATTTGAACCGACGGCCTTCGGGTTATGAGCCCGACGAGCTACCAAACTGCTCCACCCCGCGTCCGATTCACTATAATAAAGTTAGTGATGACTTCCACCGCATAAGTTCGATGACAACTATCCGCTTTACATGCTCACTGCACACAAAGTTAAAATTTGGAGCGATACACGAGGCTCGAACTCGTGACCTCAACCTTGGCAAGGTTGCGCTCTACCAACTGAGCTAGTATCGCATTCTCTTTTAAAAAGAGATTGGTTGCGGGGGCCGGATTTGAACCGACGGCCTTCGGGTTATGAGCCCGACGAGCTACCAAACTGCTCCACCCCGCGTCCGATTCACTATAA
>NZ_JAKJSQ010000109.1:0-8199 GCF_050337105.1 Aliivibrio kagoshimensis | reverse complement strand
TTATTATACAAATAAAGATGCGAATCACAACTGTTTATCATCAATAGATGTAACTAAATGTTAAAACATTGACTATAGTCATCATCGCCATTACTCATTATAGATAAAAAAGCCCTTGCAAATGCAAGGGCTTTTTCAATAGTGTTATATCACACTCTATTTTGCACTAACAAACTCAGGGTAAGCTTCCACACCACAGTCATGAAGATCCATGCCTTCAAGTTCTTCATCCCCCGTAACACGAATTCCAATGGTTGCTTTTAGCAGTGCCCATACCGCAATACTTGCCGAAAAGACCCATGCAAAGATAACAACCGCACCAAACAACTGGCTACCAAACTCAGCACCTTCATTGCTAAATGGCACGACCATCAGACCAAAGAAACCACACACACCGTGAACAGAGATAGCTCCAACAGGATCATCAATCTTCACCTTATCCAAAGAGATAATACTGAATACCACCAAGGCTCCAGCTAGTAAACCAACAGTTACTGCTGCTAACGGTGATGGTGATAGAGGGTCGGCGGTAATCGCAACAAGACCCGCTAACGCTCCATTTAATACCATGGTTAAGTCCGCTTTACCCCACATAAGCTTACACACAGCTAGAGAAGCAATGGCACCAGCTGCTGCTGCTGCGTTAGTGTTAAGAAATATTTGTCCAACCGCAGTGGCATTCTCAAAGTCTGATACCATTAACTGTGAACCACCATTAAAGCCAAACCAACCAAACCAAAGGATAAACGTTCCTAATGTCGCTAATGGCATGTTTGAACCTGGAATTGGGTATATTTCACCTTTTTTACCATACTTACCTTTACGAGCACCTAACAGTAATACGCCAGCTAATGCTGCTGCTGCACCTGCCATATGAACAATGCCTGATCCTGCAAAGTCGCTGAAACCGGCAGCCGATAAGAAACCACCACCCCATGTCCAGTACCCTTCAACTGGGTAGATAAACGCGGTAAGTACCACGGTAAACGCTAAAAACGCCCACAACTTCATTCGCTCGGCCACTGCGCCAGACACCACTGACATTGCGGTTGCAACAAAAACAACTTGGAAGAAGAAGTCGGACTCAAGCGAGTGATCCGCGCCTTCGGCCTGTGAACCTATCAATGCGCCAATTGACGGAATAAAGCCACCTTCACTATTGCCCACATACATGATGTTGTAACCCATGAGTAAAAACGTCGTACAGGCGATGGCGTATAAAACAATATTCTTAGTTAAGATCTCAGTCGTATTCTTAGAGCGAACTAATCCCGCTTCTAACATGGCAAAACCGGCTGCCATCCACATCACCAACGCACCTGAAATCAAAAAGAAAAAAGTGTCTAGTGCGTACCGAAGTTCGGTAACTGTTGTTGCTAATTCCATAATATTTACCTCTATCGCTGAATACTGACTTAAAGTGCTTCGTTGTCCATTTCATTTGTACGGATACGTACCGCTTGCTGTAGGTCATACACAAACACTTTTCCATCACCGATTTTTCCGGTATGCGCCGCTTTAGTAATCGCTTCTATTATTTGATCGACATTTTCATCTTGAGTGGCAATCTCAATTTTTACTTTTGGCAAGAAGTCCACTTGATACTCAGCACCTCTATATAACTCGGTATGCCCTTTCTGACGACCGAACCCCTTAACTTCTGATACTGTCATTCCATCAACACCCACTTCATGTAGTGCCTCGCGTACATCATCCAATTTGAATGGTTTTATAATCGCGTTAATAATTTTCATTTTGTGCTCCCTGCTATTTAATCTATCTACTCCTTACCTTTCAAGCTACGTGCCAATAATAAATTCACAATAAAAACAGTTAGTTATAAACCTAGCGACCCATTAACGAAAAAAGGCCGCACCAATGCGGTGCGGCCTTTCACTGATATAATGCACAATAACTACCGGTGCACTAAAAAAAGACGCCGATTAAAATCGAGTAATAAATGCCTTCCAACTCTCAATCATTTGCTCAAAATCTTCTAAGCCACAACTGGAGATACTCTCTTCATTATAAAAGTCGATACCCTCTTCAAACTCTTCATCACTGTGGTGCAATACACTGTTCTCTTGCACGACCGCTTCTTCTGCCGATAAAATCAGCGTCATTTCATTGCCAATCAACGTCCATTCATTAGCGCTGTTCTTTAACAGGTTAATCTGAGTAAAGAGAGTCTCAATGACCTCAAAATCTTTACCTACTTCCTCTAGTAACCAACGACCTAAAGCTTCATGCCCCATTGAGAAGTTGGCATGATACGTTCCCTCTAACGTGTTTTTCTTAAAATCATAATCCATCGTTGTCTCACCCTTTACTGCTCTAACCAATCATACAGCGCTCATTGTGATTATCTGCTTCATTTTTGCAACTTGTTAATGGGTTTATGCATAAAAAAAGCCCTCATAAAGAGGGCTTCAATAACTTAATGTTTACTTATTAAGCTTTAGATTGAAAAATCACGGTGTCTGCTTTTTCAGTGTACTCAGCCATCTTATGGAAGTTCAAATAGCTATAAGTATCTGCAGCCGTTGCATCTAGTTGGTTTGCATACTCAATGTACTCTTCAAACGTAGGGATACGTCCTAGAATTGCACCAACTGAAGCAAGTTCTGCAGATGATAAGTATACATTAGCACCATTACCTAAACGGTTAGGGAAGTTACGAGTAGAGGTCGACATTACCGTCGTTGCATCTCCAACTCGTGCTTGGTTACCCATACACAGAGAACAACCAGGAGTTTCAATTCGAACCCCTGCACGGCCAAAGATACCGTAGTAACCTTCAGCAGTCAGTTGGTCTTTATCCATCTTAGTTGGCGGAGCAACCCATAAGCGAGTTTCTAACTGCCCAGTATGTTTATCTAACAGCTTACCAGCAGCACGGAAGTGACCGATGTTAGTCATACAAGAACCGATGAACACTTCATCAATATTAGTGCCTTGTACTTCAGACAGAAGACGAGCATCATCTGGATCATTTGGTGCACAAAGAATCGGCTCTTTAATATCAGCAAGATCGATTTCAATCACATGAGAGTACTCAGCATCAGAATCAGCAGACATTAGTTCAGGGTTATCTAACCACTCTTGCATTCCTGCAATACGACGCTCAATAGTACGTACATCGCCGTAACCTTCAGATATCATCCACTTCAACATGACAATGTTCGAGTTTAAGTACTCTGAAATAGACTCTGGAGACAGTTTAACGGTACAACCCGCTGCAGAACGCTCTGCTGAAGCATCAGACAGTTCAAACGCTTGCTCAACAGATAAGTGCTCAACACCTTCAATCTCTAATACACGACCAGAGAATTCGTTGATCTTGCCTGCTTTTTCAACCGTCAGAAGACCTTGTTTAATGCCATATAGAGGGATCGCGTGCACGAGATCACGAAGCGTGATACCCGGTTGCATTTCACCTTTAAAACGAACTAATACTGATTCAGGCATATCCAGTGGCATTACGCCCGTTGCGGCTGCAAATGCAACAAGACCGGAACCCGCAGGGAATGAAATACCTAAAGGGAAACGTGTATGTGAATCACCACCAGTACCTACCGTATCAGGCAGCAACATACGGTTTAGCCATGAGTGAATAACCCCATCACCAGGGCGCAGCGATACACCAGAACGATTCATAATGAAATCAGGTAGAGTATGGTGTGTATTCACATCAATGGGTTTAGGGTAAGCCGAAGTATGGCAGAAAGACTGCATCACTAAATCAGCAGAGAAACCAAGGCAGGCAAGGTCTTTTAGCTCATCACGAGTCATTGGTCCGGTAGTATCTTGAGAACCAACCGTCGTCATCTTAGGTTCACAGTATGTGCCAGGACGAATACCCGTAACACCACACGCTTTACCAACCATCTTCTGAGCAAGCGTATATCCTTTGCCTGTATCAGCAACTTCGACTGGACGACGGAATACATCTGAATCTGGTAGGTTTAGAGCAGTACGAGCACGATCAGTAAGTCCGCGACCAATGATCAATGGGATACGGCCACCGGCACGAACTTCATCAATCAGAACATCCGTTTTGAGAGAGAACTCAGAGATAGTTGTACCTGTCGAGTGATCAGCAACTTTACCTTCAAATGGGTAAACATCGATCACATCACCCGTGTTCAGCTTAGTCACATCGACTTCGATTGGTAATGCACCAGCATCTTCCATTGTATTGAAGAAGATAGGAGCAATTTTCCCACCTAGAACATATCCGCCAGCACGTTTATTCGGTACATATGGAATGTCATCACCCATAAACCAAAGTACAGAGTTAGTCGCTGATTTACGAGACGAACCCGTACCAACAACATCACCCACATAAACCAGCTGATGGCCTTTCTCTTTTAGTGCTTCAATTTGATTGATTGGACCAATTGAACCTTCTTGATCAGGGTTGATACCATCACGACCAATTTTGAGCATTGCGAGAGCGTGTAGGGGGATATCAGGACGAGACCAAGCATCAGGTGCCGGAGAAAGATCATCGGTGTTGGTTTCACCCGTTACTTTAAATACAGTAAGGGTAATTTTCTCTTGCAATGCAGGCTTTGATAAGAACCATTCAGCATCAGCCCAAGATTGGAGAACCTGTTGAGCTGACGAATTTCCTGCTTTTGCTTTCTCTTCTACGTCATAGAACGCATCAAACATTAGAAGAGTATGTGATAGTGCTTTTACAGCGATTGGAGCCAACAGTTCATCATCTAAGAATGACACTAAAGACTCTATGTTGTAACCGCCTTGCATGGTACCTAATAGTTCAGTTGCTTTTTCACGACTGACTAATGGTGATGTAGCCTCACCTTTTGCAACGGCCGATAAGAAACCAGCTTTAACATAAGCTGCTTCATCTACGCCTGGTGGAATACGATTTTCCAGAAGGTCTAAAACAAACGCTTCTTCACCTTTTGGTGGATTTTTAACAAGCTCAATCAGAGCTGCTACTTGTTCTGCATTTAGAGGTTGAGGTACAACCCCTTCAGAAGCACGTTCTTCGACGTGTTTACGGTAAGCTTCAAGCACGACTTATTCCTCTCATTGCGGTTTACCCCTAATGGATAAACATCCTTGGAACATTACTGGTAGGCATAATCATCTGATTTTTCATGTTTATTCCATAACACTCTTTTAAAAACAGATTAAATAATCACACCAAACCAAAACTGTGGGGAAAGATTATAGCAAATTTAACTTAAAATTAAAATCTGATCCTTTTCAACAACATTTGACTAAAGGCACATTTTTACAGTGTTTTACCTAAGATCAGGTATATAGAATCGTAATCTTTTTCGGTTCTTCCATAAGCAAGAATAATGGGGCCGATTGGGGATTTTACACCAGCAAAAAGTGAACCTGCAGTGTATAAATTTGCATCATTCATGACTGTTTTCCCACTCCATACTCCTCCATATTCAAGTGTAGCACCTATATATACAGGAGACTCAAAGACACCAAAGTCATTTTCCATCACTTTATACCGATAGGTGAAACTACCAAAAACCAAATTCTCTCCAGACAGACTGTCTTTTGGTGTTCCCGATAATCTCATAAAACCACCCAGCTCATGAGGGGATAATACCAAGCGCTCTTGCTCTTTATTTTCAACACTGCCGTACTCTGCATGCCCGACGAAAGTATGACGGTCAAAGGTAATCGCTTTACTTGCAACAGCAGAAAATTGGATTACAGAGTCTTCGGTTTGATTGTTGATACTAGATGATGCTTTATCTTGAGAATAAAGGTATTCAGCCATGACTAAGTGGCCACTACTAGGCAGCGAAAAGTCATCAAGGGTGTCTAAGCGATATTGGAGGAATGTACCTTTTCGTTGATAGTCAGCATTTAACTGTGAATACCCAGATAATGTAGCTTCACCGTCAGTAAATCGTAAACCAAACCTGATATCCTGCCAAAGGTAGTGTTGCGAGCCTATAGCACCTTCAAAGGTCAACTCGTCGTAATCAATAGGGATGTAAGTCTGAGTCGACTCCAATGTTGGTTCAATACCAGAGTAATGCTTACTTTCCGAAGTGAAACTGGCTCTGAGAACACTGAAAAAAGCTTGCTCGGAAAAGTAAGGAGTATAAAGTTCAACCAATGCCAACTTATCAGTACCGATTGCGAAGTTTGTTCTAATTTCAGAACCAATGTTATTGTAGCCAGTTAGATTTATATCCGTAAAATTCACAGACATGCCGAGTGAATATTTACTGTTATTGTTAAAATCATCTTCTAACGCAAACCTAAAATCAAGATAGTTAGGTCCCCATGATTTCTCTTTTACGTTAATGGTTAATGTGGTTTTCTCTTCATTTTCATATTGGTAGTTATAGGTTATTTTCTCAAAACGGTCTAAAACATAGAGGTTTCGGATACTGGCTTCTAGATCTTCAATATCAATGGTAGCACCCTCATTAAGATTGAGACGTTCTAGCAACAGTTCATCGCTGTACTGACTGCTATTATTCAATGCAATATTAGTAACGATTAAATCAGCCCCAAACTTAAGGTTAGATTTTCTTTTTTCAACCTTATTCTTATACTCTTCATACTCTTTAGGAGTAATCGTTAGCGATGCCAGCTTCTCTTTGCTCTCGAGAGCTGATTCATAACCAAGAAGCAGTGCTTGATTCATAATTTCGAACTGAGCAGTATCCATTTTCCCAACATTGGGTTGAAGTAATACATCTCTACCAGTTAATAACTTGCCCTGCTCTGCTGTGCTTTTTTTGACCATGTAATTGGTTAACTGATTCATTACGGTCAAATAACTTGAAATCTGGTCTTCATCTTTGTAATCACTGCCTACATCTACAGCAATAATAATGTCAGCCCCCATGGCTTTTGCCACATCAACTGGCATATTATTCACGATCCCGCCATCAACTAATAATCGACCTTGATAAACCGTTGGAGGCAGTGCACCTGGCACTGACATACTGGCCATCATCGCTACCGTTAAATCTCCGTGATCTATCACTACCGCTTCTAACTTCTCGATATCAGTGGCTACAGCTCTGAATGGAATGGCTAAATGATCGAAGGTATCTAAGCTGGCTAAATTACGATGTGATTGACGTAAGATCTTACTCATCGTTTGACCTTGCACCACGCCTTTTGGCGCTTTGAAGCCATCTAAGCCAATGCCTAGATCCGTTCGAATTTGATATCTATCTTCATAAACTTTATCCCGAACCTTTCGTTCTCCACGCTCAACGGTATCTAAAAACCCACTGTTCCAGTGTGTATTATCAATCAGTGCTTCTATCTCTTCTACGCTCTGCCCTGAAGCATACAAGCCACCAATAAAGGCTCCCATACTAGTCCCAGTAATATAATCTACCGGAATATTCATCTCTTCTAATGCTTTAATCACTCCTATGTGAGCAGCTCCTTTGGCGCCGCCACCTGCTAAAACCAAGCCTATTTTCGGGCGTTCAGCATCAATTTCAGCATTAGCATTAGCATTAGCATTAGCATTAGCAAAATGTGAGAATAAGCTAAACAGCAGAACGAATAGAATAATTGTCGAGCGAGATCGAGAAGGTCGAAAAGTGATATGCACAGAGAGTCCTTTATAAGGCATGAGGTATAACTTATAAATTTAGACTACCTGATTGATAATCATATATAAAGACGAATAGTACATTTCTCAGTTCCATTAGAGCAACTATATTGCTATTTTCTTAATAATGGCGGAGTGGACGGGACTTTCTAACACCTTGAGAGCAACACGTCCCCCGGCATGACAGGCCGGCTTCTCTAATAAACAGCTAACCAACTGGACTACCACTGCGCAGTGTCTATTCTCTTATCGTTGCAATTTCGGTATTGCTCAGACGAAAAAAACCTGAATCGTGAGATTCAGGTTTCTTAAAAATGGCGGAGTGGACGGGACTTTCTAACACCTTGAGAGCAACACGTCCCCCGGCGTGACAGGCCGGCTTCTCTAATAAACAGCTAACCAACTGAACTACCACTGCGCAGTGTCTATTCTCTTATCGTTGCAATTTCGGTATTGCTCAGACGAAAAAAAACCTGAATCGTGAGATTCAGGTTTCTTAAAAATGGCGGAGTGGACGRGACTTTCTAACACCTTGAGAGCAACACGTCCCCCGGCGTGACAGGCCGGCTTCTCTAATAAACAGCTAACCAACTGAACTACCACTGCGC
>NZ_JAKJSQ010000108.1:0-8234 GCF_050337105.1 Aliivibrio kagoshimensis | reverse complement strand
GAATGCGCGCCATCTAAGATTATTATATTTTTTTATTTGTTAAAAAATATTTGATAAAACAACAGAGGCRCTCCTGCATGTCAACGAACAAATGTAATCCAGCTCCATTAGGCCTAATGGCATTTGGTATGACTACCGTACTACTGAACCTGCATAATGCTGGTTTTTTCCCTATGGCATCAGTGATTCTTGCGATGGGACTGTTTTTTGGTGGCATGGCACAGGTAGTTGCTGGCATTATGGAATTCAAAAACGGTAACACGTTTGGTACGACTGCGTTTACCTCTTACGGTTTCTTCTGGTTAACATTGGTTGGACTCATTGTTATGCCTGAGATGGGCCTTGCAGAAGCAACATCAGCAAGCTTTATGGGTTGGTATCTTCTTCTCTGGGGTGTATTCACATTCTTCTTATTTATTGGTTCTTTAAACTACCCTCGTGCTAAGCAGGTTATTTTTGGTTCTCTAACGATTCTGTTTGGTCTGTTAGCGGCTAAAGATTTTTCTGGCAGTGTTCTGATTGGCTACATCGCTGGTTGGGTTGGCATTTTCTGCGGTTTAAGTGCGATGTACTTCTCAATGGCTCAAGTACTCAATGAAGAGTATGGCCGTGTCGTTATGCCTGTTGGTCCAACCGCGTTTGAAGGCAAAGAAGAGCAAACAGTGACAGCTTAATCTAAACAACAAATTTAAAACTGAAAAGCCCAGGTCTGATGATCTGGGCTTTTTTATGTTCAGAATTTGTGTAACAGCTAAATCGCTAAAGGGTAATTACGGGGGCTACTCAGGTTTGTAGCTGATGAGGCTTTCATGGATCTTCAACAGTCTTTGTTGAGACTGAACAGGGTTCTCTAATCCTAATTGAGTTCTCGCTTCTTCTTCAGATAGACCGAGGTGACAGCGAAGTATATCTATAGCCACTTGGTGGTTCTCTTTCTCAATATTCATATGATCTTATCCGCTGTAATTCAAATTTCGTGAACACAATAAACAAAAGGAGTAAATGGAACAATACTACTAAGGTCTAATGGGTACTTTTTAAGGTGTGATAACCGGCCCAAATACGGCTGGCTGTGGTGACCCAACACAGAACACCGAACAGATAAGCAGTGAAAGCAAAATACTGTGGAAACAGACAGATAAAAACAAAGCAACCGATGGTTTCAGTACCTTCAGTTAATCCTCCAATGTAATAGAGTGATTTATTCTTATAGATTGGATTTTCGATATTTCTTTTTCCGGCCATGACTGCAAAGGCTAGGAAGCTTGAGCCAGTACCAATGAATGAGAAAATGAGAAAGGCACCAGCGATAGCATTAGTGTCAGGATTGGCAATGACAAAAGCAAAAGGGATCAGTGAGTAAAATAGAAAGTCTAGGGTGATGTCCAAGAACCCACCGCTGTCAGTAATGCCTTGTATTCTTGCTACAGCGCCATCAATACCATCAAATATTCGGTTTGCGAGAACCAAGATCAGGGCGAGTTCATACTGTTGCTGCACAATCGCAGGAAAAGCGAGAAGACCAATTACGAAACCAAATAAGGTGACAGAATCGGCTTTGATTCCCGCAGCATTAAAGACCTTAGCAATGTGATGTAAGGGGGCTTTTATTACTTTGACACTAAATCTATCCAGCATTCCTACACTCCAGTCCATGTTCCCAAGGCCAATCTAGACAGTTGCATTGATCAGGTACATCGGAAATATCATGAGTCACCATGAGAGCGGGTAAGCCTCGTTGTTTAATTTGTAAAAAGACCCACTGCTTGAAATCAAGACGAAGTGAAGCATCCAATTTACTGAATGGTTCGTCGAGAAGCACGGCTTTAGGCTCTGCTAACAACATCCTTAATAAACTGACACGAGCTCTTTGTCCGCCTGAGATACTCGTCGGTTCTTGGTTGGCCAATTCAGCGAGGTTATGTGCTTTAAGTGTGGCTAATGCACGCTCTTTTCGTTCCGGATTTTTAACCCGATTAGGCAGTGCAATCGCTAGGTTCTCCCAAATATTCAGGTGAGGAAATAGCATATCATCTTGAAATAGCATCCCGATTTGTCGCTCTTCAACGGCAAGATTGTCGAGAGGCAAATTATCAAGACTACAGTGACCATGTAACGTGAAGTCTTTATGAAGGTGCCCAGCAATAGCACTTAGAAGTGTTGATTTTCCGCAGCCACTTGGGCCCATTAGTGAGAGAACTTCACCTGGCTCCACTGAAAAAGAGAGGGGTGGGAAGAGTGCCACACCACTGGGGTTGATTACAGAGAAGTTGTTAACAGTTAACGTCATTATTTCCTTTGTTTCTTAATGAGGTACGATTTTCAAGAGGCCCTGTTACTCTACTCAGTATAATAGCGAATACATAGAAGAAAACAGGAACAGCAAATTGCAATAACGCATAAATGGCACTAACTCTACGGTCTTGCCCACTAGAGAGTGCGATGGCTTCCGTGGTGAGCGTTGGGATGCGTCCAGCTCCCAACATTAGCGTAGGTAAGTATTGCGCCAAACTCACACTGATCCCAACAACCCATGCAATGACAATCGCAGGAAAGAGGGTTGGCATTTTAATTTTGTACCACACTTGTAATGCATTTAAACCTAGGCTGCGAGCGGTATTATCTAAACGTTGATCATAACTGCGCCAAGGTCCATCTAACGCGATATAGATATAGGGGAATGCAAAAAAGAGGTGAGTCCACACCACCCAAATAATATAGTGATCACTCCCGGCGAATATGCTCAATACTTGGATACCAAACAGTAACGATATTTGTGGAGCGAGCATAGGAACTGAAACCAAAAAACGTGGAACTGTCCAGCGTCGCTGTGTTCTCGTACTATGTTCATGAACTAAAAGAGCGCAGAGCAAGGCAATACTGCTACTGAGCAGTGCGATGAACACACTGTTATTTATAATATCAATAAGATATGACCACTCTTGTCCCCAAAATTGGCTAGACCACCGCGAAGGAGAGATATTGGGAAACTGCCAGCGCAGTGCGACTGACCAGACCATAAGTACAGGTATTGTGAGTAGGGATATAGATGCAGTCAATAACAGCGCTGCTCTTCCAGGTAGGGGAAGAGCGTATCGACCGCTGATTTGCCATGAGCGAGCGTATTGAGTCACCATCCACTCAACAAAACGAATAAGCAGTAACAGCATAGCGCAGAGAACAAAGAGCAAAAAAGCACCTGATGTTGCTTTTCCAAGCGTGAGGAGATCTGCGTCGTTCCACCATTGCCAAATCAGTACCGAAAGGGTTGGTGGAATTTTTGGCCCGATCACTAACGACATATCAACGACAGAAGCGCTATAAGCGATGACAGCGAGCAGAGGGAACCTCATTTTAGGTAACCACTGTACAAAAATGATCTTCTGCCACGCTTGATGGGATGAATAACCAAGGCTGCGGGCCGTAAACAGTGTTCGTCGAATATTCAACTGTTTCAGAATAGGCAGACTCATAAACAGCAGAAAGGGGATCTCTTTGATGATCAGGCCGATAATAAGACCAATGCCATAGTTGTCGTTAATAACACTCCAACTGGAAATGGTGAAATCAGTACTTATGTGAGAGAAAACACGAGCAAAAAAACCTGATGGAGTAAATAGGAAAGCAAAGCCAATGGCAAATGCGACATGAGGTAGTGCTAGTAATGGTGCAATAAGCGATTCTACTTTTTTCCACCAACGACTGCCCCAACAAGATTGCAGTATAGAGAAGCATAATATGGTAGCAAAGAAAGTACTGCCAATGGCGATAAACAGGGTTAAGCCAATAGAGTTCATCAGACCGGGCCATTGCCACAGGTCAACAAAGCCAGATAGGGAAAGGTGGGTTTGATTGATAGCTGGAATATAACCGAAAGCGGAAACAATCAATCCACCTAAACCTGGAAGTAAAGGGAGAAAACAGAGTATCAAGGCAACAATAACGAGTGCAGTAAATAGGGCAGAACGGGCCTGCCTCATAGTGAATAACAACGATTAATGCCCGTATCTTTTCTGCCACTCTTTTTCGAGTGCATCTTGCCAGCTAGGGTGAGGCTCGGATACTGATTTATATAAAACGGTATTTTTTGCTGATCCTTTTAAGTACTGAGACTGTAAGATAGATGGGTCACCCCATACAGAAAGATCCCCTTTTTTAGATTGAGCTTCAGGGCTAAGTAAGAAATTGATAGCCACTAATGCTCCCTCTTTGGCTGAGGCATTCCATGGAATAGAGAGAAAATGAATATTAGAGAGTGATCCTGACTCCATCGCATAACTTCTGGTAGTGCGAGCTAGCGTGCCATTGGCTTGAGCGGTGAATATCTGATTTGGGTTGAATGAGATAGCAAGATCGAGTTCGCCATCATCAAGTAACTGTACCATTTCTGCATTAGTTGAAGGGAATTGTTTACCTTGCATCCAAGAGACTGGATGAAGTTGGTCAAGGTAGTCCCATAATGGAGCTGTGACTTGTTGGAATGTTGATTTATCAACTGGCACATAGAGTGGGTTTGTGTCAGAACTCAATTCAAGCAGAACGGATTTCAAAAAACTGGTTCCATGGAATGATGGAGGGCGAGGGTAGCTGATTTTATTGGGAAATGTTTGAGCATAATCGAGCATTTCACGATGAGTCTTAGGCGGATTATGCAGCTGTTTTTGGTCATAAATAAAGACTAACTGACCAATGCCCCAAGGTGCTTCAAGACCTAGCGTGGGTTCAGAGAAATCCGTGGTCACTGGAAGGGACTGATCGACATACTTCCAGTTAGGTAGGCTTTCAACAAATGGTTTGGTGAGCAAATTATAACGCTTCATTGATTTGAAGTTCTCGCCATTAATCCACACCATATCGATGGTACCGCCACTGTTCTTTTTCGCCGTTTTTTCAGCGGCTAAACGAGAAATTGCTTCAGAAATATCGGTCACTTTAACATGCTTAAAAGTGATCCCGTGCTGCTGTTGTAAACGTTGCCCAGTCCAGCGTAGGAAATTGTTGATCTCTTGGCTTCCACCCCAAGCATAAAAGTAGACCGTTTGTCCTTTCGCTTTTTTCTCGACGCTAGTCCAGTCAAGTGCAGACGCATTGCTAAAGGCAGATACCATTATTAAGCTAATAATGAGAATAACTTTGTTCATGAAATGTCCTTTTTCTTGTTCAGTTATGATATTTTCAACCTATAGTAACAGGCATCTGGATAACAATTGTTGTATAACTTGTTGTACTTTATATACTATTTTAGATAAATCAACGTTATTTTGGTTTGTTCTATTTCGAAATAATTTTTTTGTTATTGATTTTACCGATAACAAATTTTGCAACCAAAGGAAATAATCCTAAGATTGCCAAAGAGGTAAGGACGGCAGGAGAGAGTAGACCAGATAAAGTTTCAATATCAGCCAGTTGAGTACCGGCATTTAAATAAACCATGGTACCCGGCAACATACCAAGTTGGCTGTACAGATAGAATTTAGAGACGGACATTTTTGATAGACCCATAAGCAGGTTTATCAAAAAGAATGGGAATACAGGAATGAGTCGTAGCGTCAACAGATAGAGGTTCCCATCTCTTTCGATACCACTATTAATAGCAGAGAGTTTGTTACCAAATTTTTTCTGCACCCAATCACGCAATAGATATCGACTAAACAGAAAAGCAAGAGTGGCACCTATGCTGCTTGCAAAAGAGACCAGCACCAATCCCCACCAAAAACCAAAAAGAGCAGCACCAAGCAAAGAGATTATTGCTGCACCAGGTACAGACAATGCTGTGGTTAATATGTAGAGAAGAAAATAGAYGGCACTTGCTGCAAGCCAGTTATCAGAAATGTAGAGGTTAAGCTCGGCCTGCTGCGCTTTTGCATTCTCTAACGTAATGAGGTAATTGAAATTAAACATTGCCCAAACAGCAATAATGGCAACCATAATGATGGCAATTTTTTTCTTATTCATAAACGATGACCTACAACATTAATTAAACAGCTTAGAGATAACAGACCGTTATTATTAAAGAATCTTTCAATAAGAGTGAACTATTTTTAATGTAGCAGAAAAAAAGGAGCTTAGGGGAGATGGATGAATGGATACCTAAGTAAAAAAATAGCGGCCAAAGCCGCTTCATTTATGTTTAATTGAGTTTCACTAATAACTCATCACGTCTACTTTGGGGGATAACAGACCAGTGTTTTCCACAAATTGCCCCCTCTAATGCCCACAATAGCTCAACGCTTACAGCGGTGTTATGGGTACTTTTAATGGCTTGGTAAGCCCCTAAAGAGCCAGAGGTTCGTAGTTGTTCGATAGTCGATATCCCCGCTTTTTTCAGCATGCGTTCCGTGCCTAATCTTAGGTTGGGAAGATCTTTTAATCGGTTTGGCCCTGTCGTCTCTTGTACGACCTTATCTTCTTTGGCGGTTAGCAAAGATTGTTTGGCTTGCACAAGGATGGTATTGATATCACTCCATTGCTCGTCTGGCATCGCGAAGTATTTTGTCACAACAGGAAAGCCACGTTTTTTATATACGTACGGCTTTAATCCTTGTTCTACAAAACGCTTTGCTATTACCTTATCAGCTCGTAAATGCAGTTTATCATTTACGATTAGGGCGAACATTGTATCGTCAGCAAAAATTCCGAATCCACCAAACATTGAGCGAGATTTTATCTTGCCAAGAGGTGAAAACAGTTTTAATGAATCTTTAAGTAAAGGTCTGTCCATGCTATTTCTCGGTGAATGGGTTGATGTCACCAAACGTAATAATTCCGAGTTAAAGATTAGCAAAGTGGGTAACTGAAATGTCAGAATAAAGTCATTAATCTGAAAGAACTATACAAACTTGCCCATCGGTAGCTCCGCTGCCATTCGTTTTATAAATATAAACGGTTAGGTCGGTGGCTTTGCGTCCTATCTTTTCAGATAGTTTGCCTTGTTCGTGACTTATAAATAATACTCAACATACTGCTTAGCCAGAAATCAACGACGATATAAATGTGATGCCGGTTCCAAAAATAAGCTTTCAATGTATGGTTCTGAAGTAAATGCAGAGTGCTGGCTCAGAATTTGCGCAGACATATTCTGCGCGAATTCTAAACAATCTAAATCTGTATTTTGTACGTTAACTTGGGTTACTAACTAATATCTCGAACCGAGCTACGTTCAACCAACTCAGGCTTCATCTCGAAGATACGGCGTTCATGATCCTTATCTTTGATTCTCTCTAGCAATATCTCTACTGCTGTTTTACCTACACGACGTTTAGGTTGGTGGATTGTCGTTAAAGGGGGTGAGAAGTAGGCAGAGAGATCAATATTGTCATAACCAATCACAGAAATGTCTTCTGGAATTCGTAGGCCCATCTGCTGTATTTTACTGATGGTGGCCAAGGCCATTATGTCATTGAAACAGAAAATAGCAGTAGGACGCTGCGGTTGGTTCAGTAGTTTCTCAGTAATCGCAGATGCGGTTTCACACTCAAAGTCACCTTCGACAATGAAATCATAGTTCACTGGTACTTTATACTCTGCCATTGCGCGTTCAAAACCCTTAACACGTTCGATACAGGTGAACTTCTCTTTATGGCCAGTTAAGCAAGCAATGTGAGTATGGCCCTTTTCTAATAAATAGCGAGTGGCTAAATAGCCCCCTTCTTCAGAATTATCGATGATCTTATCTGTGGTAAGGCTCTTAGGGCCCCAATCCATGATTACCATGGGTAGTTCGCTATTACGCTCTAGTAGTGCATGTAACTCCTCAGTAAGATCAGAGCACATGACCAGTAGTCCATCGATTCTTTTCTCGTGCAGCATACGAAGGTAATCACGCTGTTTATGAATACTGCCTTCTGTATTACAAACGATCAGCGTATAACCTTGCTTATAACAGTAGTTTTCAACCCCATGCATTACCTGGGCAAAAAATGGATTACTGGATTGCGTGACCAGCATACCTATGGTGCGCGTGGTATTACATTTTAAACTACGTGCGACCGCACTGGGTGCATAGTTCAACTCCTCTACAGCTGCACGTACACGCTCTTGTGTGGCTTCGGCGACAAAGCGTGTTTTATTAATTACATGTGACACTGTTGTTGTTGAAACACCAGCCATACGTGCAACATCTTTTATGGTAGCCATAGGTAATCCTGTAGAAGATCTAATAATTTATTGAACTAATAATTAAATATAAATGTAATCAAAAATAAAAAAACCGCTTATAAACAGCGGTTTAAATT
>NZ_JAKJSQ010000107.1:0-8369 GCF_050337105.1 Aliivibrio kagoshimensis | reverse complement strand
TTTTTTTATGTAACCCTGCATTTAAATGTGATCTGAATCAATGTTTTTATCACTTGTTACAAATAGTTTGCATATAGAGATCTAGGTCAAAGTTTTGCTTTAAAAAATGGCCACAATGCGCCTTCCTATTCCAGCAACATGAACAATGAGTACTTATATTATGCAAAATGCAACTAGCTCAACTGTGGGCGAAATAAAAAAAGCAAAATGGACATATAAAGATTTCACTTGGACTCTCTCTCTTTTCGGAACCGCTGTTGGTGCCGGTGTACTTTTCCTTCCAATCAAAGCAGGCGCTGGCGGTTTCTGGCCTCTAGTCATTCTTGCTCTTATCGCTGCACCAATGACGTGGTTTGCTCATAAAAGCTTAGCTCGTTTTGTACTTTCAGCGAAAAACCCAGAAGCAGATATCACGGATACTGTAGAAGAACATTTTGGTAAACAAGGCGCGACACTTATTACTTTTGCCTACTTTTTCGCTATTTACCCTATTGTTCTAATCTATGGTGTTGGTATTACTAATACCGTTGATTCCTTCATGGTTAATCAGCTTGGTATGGAATCAGCACCACGTTGGTTACTATCCGGTGGATTAATTGCTCTAATGACAGCGGGCGTTGTATTTGGTAAAGAGCTAATGCTTAAAGCCACTTCAGCTATGGTTTATCCATTAGTCTTTATCCTATTAGCCTTATCTCTATTTTTGATTCCTGATTGGAACTCATCAATGGTTTCAGTAAACCCTGATTGGTCATCAATGCCTTCAATTGTTTGGCTTGCAATTCCAATCATTGTGTTTTCATTTAACCACAGCCCTGTGATCAGCCAGTTTGCTAAAGAGCAACGCCGTGTATATGGTGAAGATGCATCTAAAAAGACCGATATGATTACGGGTGGCGCTGCGATGATGCTAATGAGCTTCGTAATGCTGTTCGTATTCTCAGTCGTACTTTCACTGTCACCTGAGCAGTTAGCACAAGCACAAGCCGAGAACATCAGTGTTCTGTCTTACCTTGCGAACGTTCACGCATCACCACTTATCTCAATTTTAGGTCCAATCGTTGCGTTTGCTGCGATTACGTCTAGCTACTTCGGCCACTTCTTAGGTGCACACGAAGGTCTAGTTGGACTAGTAAAAACTAACTCAACAATGCCAGTGAAAAGTATCAACAAACTGTCAATGGTATTTATCGTAGTAACGACCTGGATTGTTGCTATCGTTAACCCAAGTATCTTAGGAATGATTGAAACAATCGGTGCGCCAATGATTGCAGCCATTCTATTCCTAATGCCTGTTTATGCTATGTACAAAGTACCAGCAATGGCGAAGTATAAAACATCAGCCCCTGTTCGTATCTTTACAGCGCTTTGCGGTGTTGCCGCAATTACTTCTGTAATTTACGGTGCGCTATAATTAGCTATACTTACTTAGCTATTAAGCGTCAATAATAATGAAATTAGGCCTCCTTTATCGGAGGTCTAGCTTTCGAGGTGAATAACATGATTAGCGTTTTTGATATCTATAAAATCGGTGTAGGTCCTTCTAGTTCGCACACTGTTGGTCCAATGAAAGCGGGTAAAGAATTTATCGATGAGCTTCGTAGCATCGGTAAATTGCGTGACATCACAAAAATAACTGTCGATGTTTACGGCTCACTTTCTTTAACTGGTAAAGGTCATCAAACAGATATCGCCATTATTATGGGACTTGCTGGTAACAGCCCAGAACACGTTGATATCGAGAGCATTCCCGGTTTCATTGCTCGTGTTGAAGAGACCGAGCGACTGCCTGTAGGTATGCATTGCCACACTGTTGATTTTCCACGAGAAGGTGGCATGAACTTCCAAACCACTAACCTATCGCTACATGAAAACGGTATGCAAATTCACGCGTGGGTTGGTGATGAAGTGTTCTTCAGTAAAACGTACTACTCTATCGGTGGCGGTTTTATTGTTGATGAAGAGAACTTCGGTAAAGAAGTCGAAAGCTCTGTCAATGTCCCTTACGAATTTAATAGTGCAGAAGAACTGGTTAACTTATGTAAAGAACACTGCCTCTCTATCAGCGCCCTTGTATTAGAAAATGAACGTGCTGTTTCGTCATCTGACGATATTAGTACTTACTTTTCGAACACTTGGAAAGCGATGCGTGAATGTATGGATCGAGGCATGAACACTGAAGGCGTTCTTCCTGGACCTCTGCGTGTTCCACGTCGCGCAGCAGCACTTCGTCAACAGCTTCTAACGACTGAGAAACTCTCTAATGACCCAATGACGGTATTGGATTGGGTGAATATGTTTGCTTTTGCTGTGAACGAAGAGAATGCAGCGGGCGGTCGTGTGGTTACAGCCCCGACTAACGGTGCATGCGGTATCGTTCCAGCGGTATTGGCGTATTACGATAAGTTTATCCAAACAGTGGGTCCTAAAGAGTACACACGTTATTTTGCTGCTTCTGGTGCTATTGGTGGGCTATTTAAACAAAATGCCTCAATCTCAGGTGCTGAAGTTGGCTGTCAAGGTGAAGTAGGTGTCGCTTGTTCAATGGCCGCAGCTGGCCTTGCTGAATTGATGGGTGGAAGTGCTGAGCAGGTCTGTATTGCTGCTGAAATTGCTATGGAGCATAATCTTGGCCTAACGTGTGACCCTGTTGCTGGTCAAGTTCAAGTTCCATGTATTGAGCGCAATGGTATTGCTGCCGTTAAAGCAATCAACGCAACTCGTATGGCACTTCGCCGTTCTACAGCACCACGAGTATCACTTGATAAGGTTATTGAGACCATGCTTGAGACAGGTAAAGATATGAATGCTAAATATCGTGAAACCTCTCAAGGCGGACTCGCTATTAAAGTGATCTGTTAATCTGCTCCTTTAGATAAAAAAGGCGGCTAATCAGTCGCCTTTTTTGTCATCATTTGTGAGTCGCAATCAGAACTTAGCCTGTATAAATACAGCCCGCCGTGCAAGTCTCTTTAATCATCACTTTGCTAAGTTGTGGTAGGCTTGGCTTTAACTGCTGCCATATCCACTCCGCTAATACTTCACTGGTCGGATTCTCTAACCCTTCAATGTCATTCAGATAGTAATGGTCTAAGCGGTCATAAATAGGCTTAAAAGCCGCTTTTATTTCCGAAAAATCAATGATCCAACCGGTGTGTGGATCGACATCTCCTGCAACATAAAGACGAACGAGAAAAGAGTGACCATGAAGGCGTCCACACTTATGCCCCTCAGGCACATGCGGCAACAGATGCGCGGCTTCAAACATAAACTCTTTATACAACTCAGTAGACATGGAATTTCTCTTGATCATGGAAACAATAATAGTGGTGGCAGATGCTACGCAAAATTGGTTGACGTCTCAAGTCATTCCCAACTATTTTCGTTTTAAAAATATGTTCCATCACCAGCAGATAACGATCACATTTGTCATCACTATTTATTACCTTACTCCAACCATTTGTTAACATTGTTGTTAATAACCATATTTTTACAAAGGCTTTACGATGCAGTTGTCCATTACCCACAAACTGTTACTGACTCTAATTACCGTTTTCTCTTTAGTATTAACTATCTCGCTTTTCTACCAACACTCACAACAGAAGCAGTTACTCGATGAGATCGTGTCTGAACAGCTGCACGATAAAGCCAGTAATTACTTTGATAGTTTAAATATGATGATGTTGACTGGTACCATCTCTCAACGTGAAACTCTACGCAGTAAAGTTCTTGAACAATCAGGGATTGAAGAGGCACGTGTGATTCGTTCTGATAAAATATCAAACTTATTTGGCCCTGGGTTTGCCGAGCAAAAAGTACAAGATGAGATTGACCAACGCGCATTAAATGGTGAGACGGTTATCGAACCGATCATTGCGGACTGGGGAAAAGGCATTGTCGTCGCTCTGCCCATGCGTGCGAGCAAAGATTATCGTGGTACCAATTGTTTAAACTGCCATATGGTTAATGAGGGGGATATTCTCGGTGTGGTTCGGTTAGAGTACAACGCCACCAAAATGAATGAGTCTGTTAATAATAAAACCGTTATAGCAGGTTTAATCATGGCCTCTATCGCCTTTATTGGATTTGTCTTTACCGTATTTATTATCCGAAAAATAGTCATAAAACCTCTCAAGACCATCTCAGCATCGATGAAAAAAACAAGTGATAATAAAGATCTGAGTTTACGAGTTAATAGTGATAGGCATGACGAGATTGGTGAATTGAGCCGTAGCTTTGACCAGCTATTGGATAACTTTTCTTCCAGTCTACAACAAGTGCAAAGTACCTCCCACTCACTTGTTATTGCCTCGACAGAATTAACTGAGGTCTCGCTAAACACCCACTCTTCCGTAAATAACCAGCGTATAGAAACGTCAGAGGTATTAACGCACATAGGTTCAATGCAACAACAGCTATTTCAGGTGGAAGAGCGTACAAACGATGCCCTTGAGTTGAGTGAACAGATGTCGAGTGCCGCAATCCAAGGCACCACGCTTGCTCAATCAACCAGTAGCGACATTAATAATCTGGTTGGGGATATTGAAGAAGTCAAAGATCAAATTAATCAGCTGAATCAACAAAGCCAACAAGTTTCTTCTATTTTAGATGTTATCCAATCTATTTCTGAACAGACGAACCTACTGGCTTTAAATGCGGCGATTGAAGCGGCACGAGCTGGTGAACAAGGACGCGGTTTTGCGGTCGTAGCAGATGAGGTTCGTCTGTTAGCGACACGCACTCGTGATGCAACCCAAGACATTCAAACTATCATTGAGCAGTTTCGTATCGACAGTGGTAAATCACTCGATTCGGTTGAGAAAACATGTACAGCGGCTTACCAACGTTCAGAGATGGTTAAACGCTTAGCCACATCACTTAGTGATATTGGGCAGCAAGTACAAGAAGTCAACCAGCATGCCAACTCTATTAACCAGCAATCAAAAGAACAATCCAGCCTGAGTAATGATATTAGAACTCGAGTAAAGACCATCACCGACCATACCGACTCAACATCGTCTCATGCAGCGAAAAGTCAGGCGATTAGTCTAAATCTTGAACAACTCTCTGAGCAATTAGAACAATTACTTAATCAATTTACCCTTTCTGATGCTAACAAGGGTTGAAGCTTGAAATGAGACAGGTAATATGTCACCTGAAAACCAATTTTTATGTACATTGACGAAAATGTACCTTAATGGAGAAGTAAATTAGATGACTTACGCGCCTGTAACAGACGTACTTAGCGGAAAGTTGACCGTAGACAGTGAAGTCACTGTCCGTGGTTGGATACGCTCACGTCGTGATTCCAAAGCTGGAATCTCTTTTCTTGCCATTTATGACGGCTCTTGTTTCGACCCGATTCAGGCCGTGGTCCCTAATGAGCTAAATAATTATCAAGACGAAGTGTTAAAACTGACGACTGGTTGTTCTGTTGAAGTCACAGGCACCATCGTTGAATCCCCAGCAAAAGGGCAAGATTTTGAACTTGCAGCGACTGCAGTAAAAGTAGTCGGTTGGGTTGAAGATGCTGAGTCGTACCCAATGGCTAAAACACGACACTCTATTGAGTATTTACGAGAAGTCGCTCACCTGCGCCCACGTACTAACGTTATTGGGGCTGTTGCTCGTGTCCGTAACTGCCTCTCACAAGCGATTCATCGCTTCTATCATGAGCAGGGTTACTTTTGGATGTCTGCTCCATTGATCACGGCTTCAGATGCGGAAGGTGCTGGTGAGATGTTCCGCGTATCCACATTGGATATGGTGAACACGCCGATGACCGATGAAGGCACTGTTGATTACGACAAAGACTTCTTTGGTAAAGAGACTTTTTTAACCGTGTCAGGTCAGTTAAATGCGGAAACCTACGCGTGTGCACTAAGTAAAGTCTACACTTTCGGCCCAACTTTCCGAGCTGAGAACTCAAATACCAGTCGTCACTTGGCTGAGTTTTGGATGGTTGAACCCGAAGTTGCGTTTGCCGATCTTGATGATGCAGCGAAACTGGCAGAAGACATGTTGAAATATGTCTTTGCTGCTGTACTTGAAGAGCGCCGTGATGACCTTGAGTTTTTCGCTCAACGCATCAACAAAGAAGCAATTACTCGTCTAGAGCAGTTTGTTACTTCTGATTTTGCTCAAGTAGACTACACGGATGCAATTACGATCCTACAAGAGTCTGGCCGCAAGTTTGAGTTTGATGTTGAGTGGGGCATTGACATGTCTTCTGAGCACGAACGCTACCTGGCTGAAGAGCACTTCAAAGCACCTGTCGTGGTGAAAAACTATCCAAAAGACATCAAAGCGTTCTACATGCGTATGAATGACGATGGTAAGACAGTAGCCGCTATGGATGTTCTTGCCCCTGGCATTGGCGAAATCATTGGTGGTTCTCAGCGTGAAGAGCGTCTAGAGTTGCTTGATAAGCGTATGATTGAGATGGGTATTGAGCCTGAACACATGAGCTGGTATCGCGATTTGCGTCGTTACGGCACGGTTCCTCACGCTGGTTTCGGTCTAGGGTTTGAACGTTTAGTCTCTTATGTGACTGGCATGCAAAACATCCGTGATGTCATTCCATTCCCTCGCGCACCTCGCTCAGCAAATTTCTAAAAAAGTCTTACTTTACACCCCGATTAGTCGGGGTTTTTTTCATCTAAACTGCATATCTTTTCCAACTGCCTCTTTCTATTCATACTGCTATTTCTATCTGCTCACACTTTTAAAAAAAAATTCTTGCTCTGAGTCGCATTTTTCCTTGTACACCCGTCGATTTAAAAGGTATAAATAAAATGAAAACACCTTTTTTATTAGATCACCACGGATGACGACTATGTTTGAAAAAATCGCTCTAGCTCCTGCTGACCCAATTCTTGGTTTAACTGAAGAGTTTAAAAATGATACTCGCAGTGAAAAAATCAATTTAGGCGTTGGAATCTACAAAAATGAAGCTGGCGAAACCCCTATTCTCGCTACAGTAAAAAAAGCAGAAGCTCTTTTGCTGTCAAATGAAAAAACCAAATCTTACCTAACAATTCAAGGTACTGCTGAATACGGACTTGCAGTACAGAAACTCCTTTTTGGTAACGATGCTGACATTATCTCTAGTAAAAGAGCGCAAACCGCTCAAGCTCCAGGTGGCACAGGTGCCCTTCGAGTTGCTGGTGAGTTTATCAAACGCCAACTGTCTGATAGCAAGATCTGGATCAGTAACCCTACCTGGGCAAACCATGTAGGTGTATTTACCGCTGCTGGCATACAAACTTCACAATACAGCTACTACGATGCTGAGACAAAAAACAAAGACCTATCATCAATGATGGCCGACCTTAAGCAAGCACAACCTGGTGATGTCATTCTTTTACACGGGTGCTGCCATAACCCTACGGGGATTGACCCAACAGCTGAGGAGTGGGAACAACTTGCAAAACTCTGTGCTGATAAAGAGCTACTTCCACTGTTTGACTTTGCTTACCAAGGGTTTGCAAAAGGTGTTGAAGAGGATGCTCAAGGGTTACGTATCTTTGCCACACATTGCAAAGAGTTACTTGTAGCCAGTTCTTTCTCTAAGAACTTTGGTTTATATAATGAGCGTGTTGGGGCATTTACACTTGTCTCTGAAACGCCTGAGACGTCTGTAGCGGCATTCTCACAGATTAAAACCATCATACGCTCTATGTACTCAAACCCACCGGCTCACGGCTCATCAGTTGTCACAGAGATACTCAATGACGACAAGTTACGTGCAGAGTGGGAACAAGAAGTCAAAGAGATGCGTGATCGTATTCAAGAGATGCGTACTCTGTTTGTAACGACCTTAAAAGAGCAGGGCGTAACAGCAGACTTTAGTTTCATTGAGCGCCAAAACGGTATGTTCTCTTTCTCTGGTTTAACCAAAGAACAAGTGAACCGTTTGAAAGATGAATTTTCTATCTACATTGTTGGTTCGGGTCGCATTAGTGTGGCAGGAATGACGAAAGATAACATGCTACCGCTATGCCGAGGTATCGCTGCAGTTTTATAACGCGGCTAGGTTGTATGCTAAGACATTAGTGTCCCGTCCTAAAATACGTTGACGGTTTTTAATAGAAGGTCAGAAGCTTTTCGCTCTGACCTTTTTGTGCACCTCGTTTGGTGTCTTCATTCCCAAACTTAAATGCGGTCTCATTTCATTGTATATCTGTATTGACTCATCAACGAGCAATTTTAATTCATCAAGCCCTCGGCACTTGTACAACAAAAACTCCTGTTTCAGTATGCCATTTATACGCTCTGCAAGGGCATTTTGATAGCAGTCATACCCATCTGTCATCGATGGCCTAATTCCGCTTCTTGTCAATGCGGCCTGATAAACACCAGAGCAATAT
>NZ_JAKJSQ010000106.1:0-8683 GCF_050337105.1 Aliivibrio kagoshimensis | reverse complement strand
GCGATATATTGGTTAGGTGTATAAAAAATGAACGCAATAAATGACAAAACATCAATAAATTAACTATTTAGAGAGGTCCTATGAGCAAGTTCGAATTCGCACCTATGCCAGACAATCAAGGTTTCTTTGGTGAGTATGGTGGTCAGATTATTCCCCCTGAATTAAAAGGGGCTATGGATGAGATTAATCTTGCCTACGAAGAGATTCGACAAACTCAAGGGTTCCAAGATGAGCTCATGGAACTGTTTCAAGATTACGTAGGCCGTCCGAGTCCAATTTACCATGCTAAGCGGCTCAGTGATAAGCTTGGCGGCGCGCAAATTCACCTAAAACGTGAAGATCTCAATCATACCGGTGCGCACAAGATCAACCACTGTCTTGGTGAAGCCCTACTTGCTAAGTACATGAACAAAAAGAAAGTCATTGCCGAAACGGGGGCTGGTCAACATGGGGTAGCTCTAGCGACTGCTTGTGCTTTGGTGGGTATCCCTTGCGAAATTCATATGGGACAAGTCGATATTGAAAAAGAGCACCCTAACGTCACCAAAATGAAGATATTAGGCTGTAAATTAGTCCCTGTGACTCAAGGAACCGCGACTCTAAAAGATGCCGTAGACAGTGCCTTTGTGGAGTACCTGAACAATCCAAAAGATTATCTCTATGCTATCGGTTCTGTGGTTGGCCCGCACCCTTTCCCGAAAATGGTTCGCGACTTCCAAAGCATTATTGGTCGTGAAGCTCGCGAGCAGTTTCAACAAAAATTCAACAAACACCCTGATGTAATCACCGCCTGTGTTGGGGGGGGCTCAAATGCTATGGGTCTATTCACTGCTTTTCTCGATGACAGTGATGTTAAAATTGTCGGTGTTGAACCGGCAGGGAAAGGGCTAGATACCAAAGAGCACTCTGCCACGCTGACGTTGGGTACACCAGGTGCCATTCATGGTTTTAAATGTTATGTACTTCAAGATGAATCTGGTGAGCCACTGCCTGTCCACTCAATTGCCTCAGGTCTAGATTACCCCGGTGTGGGCCCACAACACTGCTACCTGAAAGATATCGATCGTGTCCATTATCATTCAGTAACGGATGATGAGTGTTTAGATGCTTTCATGACACTATCGCGAGTGGAGGGGATAATCCCAGCTCTTGAGAGTGCTCATGCCGTTGCTTGGGCAATGCGTGAGGCTCCTACGTTATCCAAAGATCAGCAGATCTTAGTGAACCTATCAGGTCGAGGTGATAAAGACGCTGACTATGTGGCGGATAAGCTGGGTTTATAGGCATAATCAATAATCCAATATGACAAAGACTAACGGGATGAAGCTATGCTTTGTCCCGTTTCTTAGATTCAATCTGCTAATTGTCTCTACGATTGAGCCACTTCACGCCGGTATAAATCGCCAACCAAACGACCGTGCGTAAAGACATGGCTCGTAGGCTGTCCACGGCAATAAGTTTGTCTCCACTGTTCAGTAAATAAAGGGAGAACAGTACCATGACGTTGAGAGACAGTATCACTGCGGCCAAATACTGGCTCAGTTTAAGGTTACGCCAAATCAATAACCCCGCGGCAACATAAACACTCCCCATAACTGTGTTATAGATCAGCAGAGGTTTATAGATTGTATACCCAGGGTCAACTCCAAGCAGCACGCTGCTACCAACCGTTATCGTGACCAAACCAAATAACACGGCGACCAATGACATGATGATTTTAATGAACTTCATATCGCTACCCTTTTATGAGGCAGTAGTTAATTATCCAATTGAAACTCTTGGTAGGCGATTTCATGACCATTTACGATAATGGCAATTCCATGAATGCCTGCATAATAAACCCTAGTGGAAATCTTTTTAAATGAATGAGACTTACTTATCAGTTTAATCTTATTTCTATTTTCAGACTCTGATAATTTAAAGACTTTTCTAGTATGAGATCCATTTTTTTTCAGGTGATTAACCGCGTACTCAATACGAAGTTTACCGAGGGCCTGCTGTGAAACCAGTGTAAATTCAAAGGTAATGCTGTCACCAATTCGTGTGACTGACGGCAGTTCAAAATCCTTTATTTTGATATGTTCAGGTTTCTCATAGCCAAACAACGCCATTATGTTTGACTCCCCCTGCTTAAGGAGAGTTCGACAACCGTGTTTGACCACCCAATCCGTCTCTTTTGATCCCCCTATCCACTGTTTAGCTTTGTCGATAACCACGTTGGGATTGTCTTTAGAGATATCGTTTAGATTATTTGCCACACTGCGCCGTACATACTCGCTGTCATCATTTTTTAACCTTTCTAAAATTGTCATTACTGCGCTTGGGTTCTTTTTAAATTCAGGCAGTGCCATGGCCCATGGCAAACGTGAACGACAGCCTTCTGTCGCAAGTCGGCGTACATGGTGATTACCCGATTCCGACCACGCCTCCATTTGTGTCATCATTTTATGGTTATATTTAATAATAAAAGGCCGCACCGCAAATTCAGAGCTTGAGTTCTTCGTAAAGTGCTCTAACGCCACAATAGAATTGTCGTAGTCATCTAAGCCGTATAGCTCTACAAAACCAGGAAAGAACATGGATTCAAAACCTGAAAAATTTGGTGATATTGCCATCAGCACTTCTAGCTGTTCGGGGTATGAGAGGGGGATAAACTGGTTAAACGCTGCAGATATATGTGCCATTCGAGCTTTGAGTTCTTTTTCTTGCCACTCTTTATCAAATATATAACGACTGAACCCTGCAGAATCGAACTCTGCACATTGGACGCTTAATTGTTCACTCAATGCATTGATTAACGCTTCATTGTATAAATTCTTTAACGGCTCTGGCATATTAGTGAGCCTCTAGAAATGATGATTTAACTGTAAAACCATCCCCTTTCGTTTTAGTAAGATCAACCTCTATCGACTGATGACCATAACCGTGTTGATTGCATTTCGCACTCACTACCAGTTTTGTTAGATCCTTAGGAATAATGACATTACATAAACGCCGAGTAAAAGGCTGTTCATTATCATGTGGATGTGCCAGATCCCTCAACCCAAGTTGATTCCCCTTAAGGTCCGCCACCTGCCATCCATCTGCATAATGCTCCCAGCCCTCATCATTATGACGGACCGTAGTACTGAAGCACCATGTGCCTTCATCACTTTGAACTGCATTTACCTGTTCCACCTGAGCGTAGTCCAATGAACTTGATGCCACCTCCATCGCTGTCGACAACGCTAATAACCCTAAAATAAGTCGCTTTTTCATGTTCCCACCATATATGTCTTTGTCGCCGCTGGTTGTGAATACCAAATCTACAGAAGAGTTGTGACAAAAACTGTCAGTATTAAACACGATCTATCATCGATTGCATTTTATTCATTAAGCAGCTTAGTAAAACAGATTCTCTCATTTTGTTTATGGCCATATTCAACAACGTCGGTAATGTGATAACCGTTTCGAATCAACAGCCTTAACATTGAAGGGAATTGATTTTGTGATTTTACCGACAACGAATGATAGCCTTGTTCTCGAACGTAGTGCTCTTGAAATTCTAGCAGTTTTTGCGCAGAGCCTGTCTTTCGATACTTAGGAAGCACCCCACCTAACCAACTATAGAACTCCACTTCGTTTAATGGATAGCCAATTTTAAAGCCGACTAACTCCCCCTGTAACTCATCAACAAGAATTAAAGAACCGGGGATTATCTTGGCAGCCATTTCGCCAATTGAAAGGTATCGTTCTAATTCTGGGATGTTTGAAAAGACCACATGTGCCTCTTCGACTGTTGCTATTCGGATCATTGTGCACCCTAATATTGTATGTATGAGTGACTCATTATAAGTCACTCATAATTTGGATGTTATCACTTTTATTGTCGGTATTAGACGGGAATTTTATCGTACGCATAATGCGAGATGCCGTTATTTTCCTTCAAGCTTAAACCGTACGGTATAACTATTTAACTCTTTGCCCACTTCAGCTAAATTTTTCGCCAATAGTTGATTGTTGGTGGCATTATTTTTTGTTTTCGATGATGTTTCCGCAACATGCACGATTCTTTGATTCATATCTTCAGCAACAATACTCTCTTCTTTCGTTGCTGTCGCTATCTGGGCATTCATGTCATTGATAACCGAAACAGACTGAACAATTTGCTCTAATGCTTCATCAGCTTGCTGTACGTGCTCAACACCAATAATGGCCTGTTTCTGCCCTTCATTTATCACATCGACGGCTTTCAATGCTTGTCGTTGTAGATTTTCAACCATCACTTTTATTTCACAGGTTGAATTACCAGTGCGAGCCGCCAGTGCGCGGACTTCATCCGCAACAACCGCAAAGCCTCTGCCCGCTTCTCCCGCCCGCGCCGCTTCAATCGCCGCGTTAAGTGCTAGCAAGTTAGTTTGTTCTGCAATTTCATTGATCACCTGCAGTACGGTGTTTATCTGCATACTGTCGTCATTTAACGTATTTATCACCCGGGAAGCTGAATCAACTTGCTGGTTGAGTTGATTGATGATCTCTGCTGTGGTTCTCATTACAGAACGCCCTTTAGACACTTCTTGCTCTGCAACTACTGTATTTTCAAGAGCATTGGCACTGCTATTTGCCACCTCTTGAATAGTTAGTGTTATCTGATTCATCGCCGTAGAAATAAGCTCTATCTCTTGGTATTGCTTCCCCATTCCCTCTGCATTTTCAAGTGCTGCATTTTTAAGGCTCTCACTGGAAGAACTGACGTGTTCACTAGAGTGAATCACATTTGACAAAATTGCAGAGAAACCGGCACGAGCTTCATTATAATCGGTATAAAGTGCTCCGATTTCATCAGCGTTATTGGTCAATGGAAGTGGTTTGGTTAAATCACCCTCTGAAAACGCGTTAAGCGCTTCTCTCAATGGTAATAACGGCTTCATCAAGAAACGAGAAACATAAAAATAGATAATGGTAGAAAGTAGCATCAAGGTCAAAATGAGCCCTAGAGTCAGAATCATGTTATCTTTAACATTCTGATTACTTGAACTCTCCATCATTACCACCGCTTTATTCATCTCTTTGAGTATGATTGGTGACCGTCGATCTAAATCAATTATGAGTGAATGTTGCTCCTTATTTTCAGTCACTGAAATGAGCGCAAGAATCCCTTGTCGATAATCGACCCACAAACCGTTCACTTTTTCGAGTTGCAACTTAATCTCAGGTGACATAGGACTTGATATACCAGATGTATCATCGCCATGAGTCAACATATCCATCGACTTTTCAAACAAAATGATAGTTTTTTTAACGGCGTCAACTCGGTCAATATCCACTGAGACTAAAAGTGCTTCTTTCGCAATTCTCTGCGAGAGCATACGCTGTCTACCTGCCATATTGATGGTTGATGCATCTGCCGACATACCAACATAGATGGTAGTCATGGCACTGCAACCTGCAATAACTAAGATAATGTTCAATAGTAATATCTGATTCTGTATGCTTTTAAAACCCAACGTAATAAGAATATTTCTAATAACTTTCATAAACTGACCGAATACCCAAACAGAGTTAGAACAAAAATTGTTGACTAACATAATGACAATGAAATGAATAAATGAATTCTACTGTTTGCATAGGTGGCAAAAATTGATTTGCGCCCAACCCATTCAACAAATTTATATAAAGTATTGAATTTGCGAGGTAAGGCATGTTTAGCTCTCTCTGATTTATCAAAAGTGCTACAATTGATTCAAACTAATAACAATAAATTGGATTTAATAATGGTGATTAAGCTTCAAATGAAAGGATTTCTTGGGCTGGTGTTATTCCTATCTTCTTTTTTCTCGCACAGTGCCATCTCACCTTCTAATACTAACCGGCATGATTTAAACGTACTCGTGTCGTTCATCAATCAACACCAAAAGGTTGCAGATACTTTGGAGCAGATTGATTTTGCAAACTATTCCGTTATTTTTGATAGCGGCTGTGTCGCCAAATTCATCAAACCTGAAAACAGTTTATTGTCACTGATTACCTCTAGTGCTCCTCCCTCACTTCAATTCGATAGCAGCAGCTGCCCATTAACCTATAAAGAAACGGCATCACATCAACAATGAAACAATGGTTGACGTTTGTATTGAGCCTATTGCTTATTGAATCCTTCATTGGACTCTCTTTGACTGCCTCTTATATTTGGGTTGAGCGTGATCTCTGCCCTACCGATAGGTATGCTTCTGGCCACTGTTACGCCGATTGGTTCTCTTGGTATGAATGGGGATTTTACTGCTTGGCAATAATACTCTTTTATAGTGCCATAGTGTGGTTAACATTAAGAGTATTCAGACCGATTAAAAACGCCAATCGTCACATCTGGTTATTGGGAGTAATCTCAACCATGGTGCTGTTTGTTATTGGCACTGATTTCCGTTTCATGATTCAAGCTTTCATCGCTACTCCCTTTATCATCCTTATATCTCTGTGGCTGTCTAATCAAAGAAGTGAGTGAATTCAATGTGGCTAAATGAAGAGAAAGTGAGTGATTCTGCCGTTGCTACCTACCGTGCATCGCTATTGAAAACCTGTCCTAACTATATCGTTATCGATAACTTATTTAATAACTGCAAGCTGAGTGAGATCGTGCACACGTTAGCGCAAACCGAACACTGGCAGACCCAACAACATACCTACTCTGCCCTCTATGTTAATCAGTCTGAGTGGGAAAACACCAGCACCGAACAGCGGTTTGTACAGCGAGACGTGTGGCAACCTGAGGTGTCAATGGTGCCGTCGGAGGATTCAACACTGGCGCAGCATTTCTTATCCTATTTGCGTGGTGATGAGTTTATGTCTCTGTTGTCGCGAATTTTTAAGGTCGAAATCACCGACATTCACGTGGAAGACCCTCAGGTAAATACCAATTATTTTCGACTAGGCGCTTCTGATTTTGTTGAGCAACATGCTGATGACTCTCCCGGTAGAGAGATCTGTATGTTGATTTACCTGAATAAAGCGTGGCGCAACAATGCTGGGGGAGAGCTGGTTTTTATTGGCGAAAATGACCAGAGCGTAAGCATTGCACCACTGTTTAATCGCTGCGTCCTTTTTGCCCCCTCCTCCGATGGCTCTGAGCACTGGGTGAATCGACTAAATGCTGAATATCCTGACCAATACCGTTATAACGTTACGAGCTGGTATTGGTCTGAGTGAGCCTTTAATGACTAACGTTGGGAGAACATTCTCGTGTCTGTCCCAACATAACCTTCTAAATATCAGACAGATATATCACCGTGGCATCATCATGCAATCTTAACCGCTTATACTTTTGAAAATTTTCATCACCCTTTTCCGTTGAACGAATCAACTCCATGACCGGTTGCACACCATCGCGATGACATCGATCCATTAACTGCTCTATGGTGAGCTGATTGTATTTATTATATATGGCGGAATACCCATCACTCATCAAAATAATGTCTTGTATGTCAGAGAGTGGGTACTCTTTATAGTGACCATGACGAATTGCATTTTTATCGTGCTCTAATATGTAATAACCATCTGTCTCATTCATCTTCATTCTATTGTTTTGCAATACCGCTAACTCTTTATTGGTATAACCGTTAAACTGAATATGATTTACCCGCTCATTATTATTAAAAATCATGTCGATGACTTGACTGTCTAGCTGGTCAATCTTGCCATCTACCAGCACCTCTACGGTACCCTGTTTATCTCGAATATTAATTTCACTATCACCTAAGCCAAAACACTCTATGGTATGGTTATTGATTCTTACGATAATGATAGAGGCTGTTGAACGATCCAGTTTTGACAGTGTGCGGTAATCAACGTATTGATTAAATTCTCGATTGAGTTGATCAATACCCTCCTCAAGAATCGTTACGATGCTTTTATTAAACTGTTCAATATTATGCAATAAATAGGTGTTCCACCAGTTAACGACCCAAACGATATCACTAAACGCATCGGTATAATTGGCTTTGCTTAGCGATAAGGCACCATCTAAAACCCAAAAACAGTGCTCAGTATGGCCGAAGATATCTTCATTGAACGTTTTACATGTATCGGTAAATGCATCAAAACGCATAGTTATTCCTTTCAATTATTGAGGCATAGCCCACATAAAACCTATTAAAAATCAGTATTATAACACTATCAACATCATAAGTCGTTCCACGAATTACTTTTTAGTTACCCCTTATTTGACCTTTTCTCTTTCTAGAAACTGAGCCATGTTATCCAGATCTAAGCGCGTAATATCTTCAGCGCCAAGTGCCACCCACTTCTCCTGTTTGTTATCCAGTAAACAGTAAACTTGTTTCCCTATCTCAGTCAGATCACCAGTTTAGCCTTTTTGTGCCCTGGATTGTCTATCCACGTGAGTAGCCCGCCTTTGACCATGATATCAGCCACACGCTGAGTCGCTTGTCTACTTTGGCCCATCGTGCGTCCCGTTAACATGGACACGTTAACATGGACAGACACTGAAGGATCCCCACAAAATTAAATCCTAAGCTCTTGAGCCACTTTAATTTTTTGGTAGAACATTTTTACTGTTATTCGCCAAGATAACATTGTTATCTTGATTTTTATGTTTTTGAAAACCCGTTTTCCCAAGGTGAAGTAACTTAGTACCTTTCTATTCTTGATTGTGTTTGCTTGAAATCGCCTATGAATTCCAAGGGCTTCAGAC
>NZ_JAKJSQ010000105.1:0-8768 GCF_050337105.1 Aliivibrio kagoshimensis | reverse complement strand
CATCTACACAATAGAAAGAAAAAACAAGAAAAAGTGCCTGCCCCCTTAATTCAACTCCAACTCAAACTTCACAATTTACTATATAGAGAGGGGCTTCGAGCTTGCTCAACACCTGAATAAGGTGTCGGCTGCGCGACACCTATTCTAGTTTGTTATGCTCACGCCTCAAAGGACATAAGTAACTCATTTCCCACGCTGCTTTTACGCATAAAATTGGACTTTTCATAGGCTTTAATAGCAATGACATTGCTTGCAAATACTGTTAATTGCAAACTAGTCTCTTGACGTAAGCTTAGAATGGACTTTGCTTCGTTTAGCAACTTTCTACTAACACCACGCCCCCTAAAGTCTGAGAAAACAAACATTTGGATGATTTCCAAAGAACTTTCACCACTTGGAGTTAAACCACATAAGCCAATCAGTTTATCGTCAACAAATGCCCCAATCATTATGCTTTCTTGTGAGTTAATTTCGATTAAACCCTCAAAATACAACTTGGGCATTTTTGACTGTGCTTCATAACCTGAGCCAAAGCATTCAGGATGTAATCTTAGACTTTCGAGTCTTACCTCACGATATTTGAGGCTATCTTCACTTTTTAAAACTCTACAACGGATTTCCATGTTTTCCTCTTGTGGGCATAACGCCCCATTAAGAGGCAAAAAATTGTTTGCTAAAATGTTTGAGGTACGAAAAACAGCAAACTGTTTTTTGTCCTTTTGAATGGCTTGTTAGCAAGCTTTATCACTGAAACACTTTAGTAAGTGTTATCTCTAATTCAGTTAGAGCCTGCGGTAATGTACTAATACATAACTGAATTTTAGGGTCATCGTCATCTAAATTCAGGCGACTGAACACTGACCGAAGGTTGGAGTGAGAGTCACTACATAGTTCATTGTAAACTGTATCGTAAAAGTCTTTTAAGCCTGCCAAATCAAACTTATCACCAATTTTAATTGGTTTAAATTGATCGCTAAGATCAGCCTTTTCTTTGACAAGCTGAGCCTTGAACTCTATTAAGTCATCAAGTTCAGTAGACTCTTTTAACCACTCTAAATGTTTGGGGTCTAGATTATCTAAGACCTTTATCCATTCTTTCAACCGATTTGATTGTAACCTGTAGCCGTAAGCACGATCCGAGGACAAATTGTGGAAATCAACAAAGGTTTCAGAAAATGTTCGATAGAGAATAGGAATGCCTGATAACTTTCCAGACTCACTGAGAGTAACTATTGCATCAGCTAGATCTAGCAAGCTGGAAGAATATGCCAGCAAAGTATGCTTGTACAAATTTTGTTTATGCAACGGGATTAACCTGTCCACGTCACCTCTAAGATTGATAATTCGTTCCGCCAGACTCACATTACCCCCCTTGCTTGCTAACGCCGCGTTAAGTGGTGAGCAACGCTACCACCCAACATAAATCATGGTGCCGAAAACACTAAAGCTGAATCAAACTGAAAATGCCGAGCGTTGGGAATCCGTCTTAAACGCTTTGTTATGTTTCCATTACCACTTATTGACATCACTTGTTAAGTCAAAATATAACTGAGGTTCAACAAACGAATACATCAATACTAATTTTACTAAATCTTTTATCCAATAGAATAATGGTCTACTTGCGTTATAAGTATCTAACTTTGAACCATTCAACTTTAATATTTCCTCGATGGATTTTGAATAATCACTTCCATGAGCTATTGCACTGCGCAAAGAGTAAAGCTTACTGTAAACAGTCTTTAACTTAACACCGTTGAATATGCCATAATTAATCCCCTTGCGACCCGAAGATATAATTCTATTATTTACTAAATGTACATTCCTAATGAGTTGTTTTTGTATTGAATCAACATTATCAGAACTATTGGGCTTATGCGTTAGTAGCCCTTCAATTATGGAAAAATACCCTAAATACTTAAATGGACAGCTGTCTACCATTGTATCGAGGTGATTAAACATATTAAGTAATCTTAAATGTTTTTGGATTAAATCACTGTTTAAATCTAGAGTACTGAAGCTGCCAATATTAAGCTTCAAATCGTCAATGTCATCCATCTTAATCTGAGGGCTATTAGTGAAAAGGTCATTTTCAATCCACATACCAAGCTTTGACCAGTTACTCCAAGGGTTTGAGCCACCATTATCATCTATAGAGATATACCCCATCCTGAGATCAGCTTTTGACATTGAAAATACTTGGTTAATAGTCCAGAAATTTATCTTTTTGTTTGTACACTCAACAACTAGGTGATTCCAATCTGAACGATTAGGTATCGACTTAACATGAACTCCTTCTGTTATAGTTCTTCCAAAGGTATTAGATATAGTACCTCCTCGAAGGTTCCACCATCGTTCTAGATGAAAATCAAAATGGTGATTTAGCTCTTGCACTGATGCTTTCCTCAGAAGAACACCATCAGTTAGCTCTATCTCAGTATCAAAAAATGATGCTTCAGCATCCATAAATACATAACCGAGCCAAGATTTTTGAAACAAAATATAAGTCCTTATATTTGAAAATAGGAAAATATACCGGAAACATAACAGCTTAATAAGATGCAAAATGCATTGTTTAAACAATGCATTTTGCATCTTATCACTCATGGATTTGTCATAGCGTATCACGTATATCTATAAAAATTAGTGCCTTACCGCAAAGTTATAAATTTAAGTTGTAGAAAGTAGACTTTGATTTGTAGAAAGTAGGCATTGCCTAATGCTGTATAAATACACAGCAACATGGATTGTATTTATGGGTTCTGCTCTTCATTAGTTACGACAGCTTACCGCTCATCTTTGGGCGATTCCATGACCACCATCGTCGATATAGATTTCACCTGTTCGCACTCGCCAAGTACATCCGCGTGAATGCGTTTATAACTGGCCAGTGAGCGGGTTTCAATGCGCAGTAAGTATTCATTCTCGCCGGTAATGTTGTGGCACTCTACAATCTCATCCACAAACTGCACATGCGCTTCGAACTCCAGTTGAGCTTGCTTGCTGTGACTGGCTAACCCAATAGAGACATACGCAATAAACCCAATGCCAAGCGGTTCACTGTTCAAAATAGCTCGATACCCTTTTATGACCTCTGTGCGCTCTAACTCTTGCACTCGGCGCAATGTTGCTGAAGGCGATAACCCAACTCGTTCAGAGAGATCGACATTGGAGATTCGACCATCAGACTTTAACGCTTGCAAGATTCTTTCGTCAAACTTATCCATACCGTTTTTTATTGCTCAATTAATGATGTGATGATAAATAAAAACACATAATTGCGTCTATTTCTACTTAACATTGTGTTTAGAGATTAACAAAAAAACAGACAAGGAAATAAGATGGAATTACAACAGCTCGGGGCACTGCTACTTTTTGCCTGCGTATCCACCTTCACCCCTGGCCCTAATAACATCATGTTGATGACATCGGGGGCTAACGTGGGTTTTGCTCGAACCATACCTCACATGCTTGGGGTTGCCCTCGGATTTGCTTTTATGGTGATGCTGGTTGGGATTGGATTAGTGGGTATCTTTAATGCTTACCCAGTTAGTCACCAGATATTAAAATACGTGAGCTTGGCGTACCTTATTTACCTCGCAGCAAAGATAGCCATGAGTGGACGAGCCAAAGAGGTAGATGATTTCAAGCCTCTCACCTTTTTCGCTGCCGCCAGTTTTCAGTGGGTGAACCCCAAAGGGTGGTCTATGGCGTTAAGTGCGGTAACTCTGTTTAGTAGTGGCGGTGCTTGGGTAGAGTTATGTCTAATTGCGCTGGCTTTTACCCTTGCTAATATCCCATCGGTGAGTTTTTGGACCTTTGCAGGACAAAAACTTCAACACTGGCTCATTACACCGCTTCGAATTCGCAGCTTTAACATTTCAATGGCAGTGCTGCTTATCGCCTCGACTCTCCCTATGATTTGATTATAAAGCACTAAGACTCATCGCTAAGCAGCTAAAAGAAAACCCGATAACTGAGTGAGTTATCGGGTATTTTTTATTATAGAATCACGCCACCAAAATCTTCATCAACGACACTCTCGTCAACAACTTTTGGCTTACTTTTCTTAGTTACAACTGGCTTTTTCTTTGCCACTTTCACTACTATCGGCTTGATGATCATCTTAGGCTTCATCTGATTTATATCGCCCTTAATCACGGACCCATACATCACTTTACGCTCGACGTGGTTAATTTTAATCTCCCCGACCTTTGTAGTACGGTAACCAATAATTTCACCTGTATAAGGATCTCGTTCTGCACTCCCAGCACTCTCCACCTTAAACACACTGCCCACTTTGATAGCTTTACCATCAGTTGGAATAGCAATTCTGTTTTCGGCAGGATAGATACTCGCAATACGCATGGGGAATATGGCATCATTAATATCTTTATAGACTTTCGATGCCGTGATTTCTGCTAATAACGCTAAGTTACTACGCCCTGACGTCGATTTTTGAGAGTTAGCATACTTAACTTGGCTGGTTGCTCCGGATAACACTCGATATTTCACTTCGTATACTGATGAGTATTTAGTCGATACTTTTCCGCTCACCTCACCAGTCAATGGGTCCGTTGTGCGGTTGTCGGTTTTCCATGTTCGTGTTTTAGACTGAACTAATGAGATCTCAATGATATAGTCCATCTGCTCATCAATACCCTTATCGATGATGGCAAACTTTCCACCGCCACGGGTAAAGCTCTCTTCGACGCCTGAGTTAAAAATACCCGAATGATTGCCATTAAATGATTTAATCGACATTTTCTTTCGTTTAAGACCATCCAATATGCCCTCTTTGCTCTCTTTAACCTGAGCAAGGATCTTCACAACGCACTGACCATTATCACAGTGCTCACTCTTAATTGAGTATTTTTTAACCACACCATTGGCAGACAATGTAAAATCGTCATTCATACTTGTCTGCAGACTTGAGTCACTATTTTTCGTAAGCTCATTGAGCGATGATTTTTGATTGGTCGTAATCGTTGAATTATTGGTTTGCGAGATAGCACTCACTAATGCATCTTTGGTTGCACTACGTATATCCACACCGTAACCTGTCGCTTCAACACTCACGACTTTCGCTACTACAGCAAATGGTAATAGCGTAAACAACAAAATTAGTTTTTTCATATTAAAAATCCGAATCATCCATTAAATCAGAGGACTCAATCACTGAAGTCGCGACTTCTTTATTTTCTGTTTGAGTTTCATCTTGATAATTACCACCATTGTAACCACCGATGCCAGCCGAGGTATCTGCACCTTTTACCTCATTGTAAGCCTGCGACTCTGCAGCATATTTAGGGCTCCATGCCATAACATAGCCTATGATTTTTTTGCCCGTCACCGCATGGTGATTTTCGTATTGACCTAAAATTTTAACGCCTTGCATTCCTGAGATTTCAGATGTCATTTTGGCAAATTCATCCATCTCAAAAACCATCTCATTGACTTGCTCAATGACCTGACTTTCCGTTTTCCCATCGAAAGTAATGGTCATTTTTTCACCCGTCAATTCACCCATAAACTGTTTTGAGTCAAGTGATCCTTGAAGGTTAAATACTTTAGACATTGAACCAAGTGCATCATTACGTGCAATACTTGGAATCACATTTTGGTCGTAGCGATCAAATTTGACCGTTCCCTCTTGTAACCAGTTTGACGCTTGCCCGAACGTAAGCATGACTGGGTAGCCCTCTTTGTCCCACACTAAACGAGAACCAAACTCTTTATATAAATCCATGTAGTGCTCTGCAAACCACTTTTCTGGGTCCTGTCCACGAGCGATTTTAGATTCAACAGGTTGGTACGCGGCACCACCTTCATACAGTGCAGAGACTTGACGTTTAGTGTTCACAGATCCACGAATAATTGCCGAGACCCATGCTTCACCTTCCACTGTAATGGCTTCAAACGTTTTGACTACATAGACACCAGACATTTCGGCAGAAACATTCAATTCACTTGCTTCGCCACTGATGACTGAATCAGTAAATTCAGACTTCTCTAATGGTGCTAATGACACATTGCCATTGATATCAATTTCAGTACCTAGCTCCTTCTCAACAGCGGCATCAACAATTTGAGCGCCAATTTCTAAGGACGCTTTTTCACTACGGTACCTATTTTTCTCTTCTGAGGTAAATTCAGGTTTACCGCCTACAACAGTGCGTTTTTGCTGAGATGTTTTATATTTATCGATATTTTTATTAACAATAAAATTAATTTGTGCCTGTTGAATCGCCGCTTTAAAAGCGATATTTCGGCGCTGTCCCCACTCTGGATGGTTAACATCCACATTGATCATGGCTGTTCCGCTATCAATAAATCCTTTGAAGCTTGATTTGAATTTTACTTGATGAACGTACAGGTTAGATTTGGCTTGTACACATGCTTTCGCATCCACAACATACCCACTTTCATCGGCTTTACACCTAAGATTTACGATTTTTTCGAGATTGATTGTCGCGGCATTTTTATTTGGTACAGTCGATGTTCCCTGCTCATTCGCAGCAATATTAAATGCAGTACTACTTAAAGCAATTGATACAACTAAAGCTAACTTGTTCATCTTAATTCCTCAATTCTCAATCTTACTCTATTTATACCAAGGCAGATTGAACTACTCATTAAATGCGTAAAAGCCACCTCGCGGTGGCTTAAGAAATCTCTCTTTGTTTACCAAGATACGGTAGAACCATCACCTTGCTTTACAATCGTGTCTTCATAAATCCAGCGCTGCAAACCAGTACGAAGATCTGTCATAGCAAGCGTAAAAACATACTCAACTTGCTGGTCACCATTATCAAGCGTGTGATTACGTTGTGATATTTTTCCAGCTAATGCGAAATCTGCACTAATAACGGTTCCATCTTTTTTTGCCGTTTTCTTATTTACTAATTTAGATTGTTCAAGTTTGCGGATATTGGCAATCATCTGCTCTTCCGTCATTGACGTGAATACCATTCGACCTGAATTCAAAACCTTCATACGGAATTTATTTGTCAGGCTATCTGTGTCAATTCGAACCATCGTATCGTTAGTGAAATCTGATAAGATACCAACAAAAACACCCCCTTCAGCTGCTCGTGGATGAATCAAGGCTGGAGAACTGATTAAACTTTCTGCCGCAGTATTAGCAATCGCATTGAAATCTTTATAGTTAATACCCATAACAACGTTTGTGTCATTCGATTGATCAACCACTTTGGTTGTAGATTGGCACCCAAGAAGCGCTGATGCAGCAAACAGTAAAACTGCAATTTTTGTTATTTTCATAATTAGCCTATTTTGATTAAATGTTGATCACTGACACAGTTGGCTGAGCCACTGCATTCATTGTGCGAACGTAGATGATGGAATATTTTGAGTTTGGATCAGTTTGAACTGGGATCTCAAATGGCCCAGCTTTGATGGCTAAGCGCTCTCTCTTTGGCAAACGAGTGACGCCTACTGAGTTTGGTAAGGCGACATTGGTACGGATATCAGCACTTGTCGAACCTAAAGAGTACAGCATGGTAGCAACTTGAAAGACCGCACCAACACCTGTGTCATCTTCTTTAGCTACTTGTGCTGCCGCTGCTTGCATAACCACTTTTGAAATAGTACTTGCTGCTGCTCGGGCTTTTATAACAGGCAGTTCTTCTTTAAATTCAGATTTAATGATCTTACTCACATCGGCAACTTCTTGCGTGGTAAAGTGATCAATGGATACCGAACCAAACGCCTGTGTACCCTCATCCATTTTAGGTATTGCGTAGGAAGCCATCTGCGGCTCTCCCGTTAACAGAAAAATAGGCAAATCAAAACGTAATTCTGTTTTTTTAGGTGCCAGGCCATCTTCATGAATCACCCAAATAGTAGGCTTATAACTATCTTTTGATTTACCAGAAGCTAAACCTCGTGCCATTTGCAAATCCGTTTTCACTGCTGCATTTTTACTCATGCCATAGACACGTTTAAAACCGTCTACTGCTTTATTGTAATCGCCCTTTGATTTGCCTTCGAGCATGAAAAATAGTGCGTTTGCGTAGGTGACTGCTGGGTTAACGTAGCCATCATAAGGTAGCCACTTCGAACCTGTCATATCCACAGTTTCTGCTACTTTTAGATCAATATCACTCATTGCTTTTGAGTAATCGACTTGCTTAGAATCTTCTGATTCTTCAAGCTCTTTTTTCTCAATAATTATTTTTTCAAAGTGATTTGCAGCACGACGTTGGCGCTCTGCTGAACGATTAAACTCAACACGGGCAGCTGATTCATCATTCATTTTCCATAATGACATCGCTTTATAATGATTGGCATAAACCATGTCGTATTGGGAAGGTTCATAATCTAAGACGGTATCATTCACTAGAACTGCACCGGTGGTCTCCCCTGCGGTTTCTACAACCCCTTCACTATTTTCGTCTCGGAAATGTTTTTCTGCGGAGTCAAAGTACATGACTGAGCGTTTGTCATTGCCAGTAGCATAATTGAGTGTTCCTGCGTGTAAAGCCCAAATCAAATCTTCAGATTCACCACTCTCCGGATCAATTTCACCGGCCATTTTTTCAGCATTCATTGCAGCTGTTGCAATATCTCCTTTATTGATTGGCTCATTAATACTCTTGAAGTCATTCTTTTGGAGCATGCTTGAACAGCCTGTTGTTATTGAGATAGCCAAAGCAACACAGCTCAATTTTATAGCTTTCATCTTATTACCCAACAAAGATTATAAATCGGTATCCATCTATTAATAAATATGCTCGAACATCCGTGTC
>NZ_JAKJSQ010000104.1:0-8982 GCF_050337105.1 Aliivibrio kagoshimensis | reverse complement strand
GTATGAATGATATTGAGTTGTAGTGATGAATGACGATTTTGAATTACCGACATTTTTTCATTTTTGGAGTTTATAATGAACAAACTATCTTTAACCCTTCTGTCTGCTGCCATTATTTCGACCTTCAGCATTAGTGTGAATGCTTGTACTGGCTTAATTGTTGGCAAAGGTGCCTCAGTGGATGGGAGTATAATGATTGCTCGTAATGAAGACTTTGGCACCAATAATTGGAATAAACACTTAGCATATCGACCTGCACAAAAGAATGATGCTGAAACGTGGACGCTAGGAAATGGTCTTGTTGTCCCTATGCCAAAAGAGTTTTACGGTTATTCGGCAATACCTGATTGGGATGCGAATACTGTTGATAGCCAAGGTAAGTTTTATGAAGAGAGAGGGATCAACGAGTACAATGTAGCGATCTCTGCAACCACAAGTACTGAAGTTAATGAAAAAGTACTTAAAATCGACCCTCTTAATGATGCTGGGGTTATTGAAGCCATTATTCCAACGTTAATCCTTCCACAAGTAAAAACAGCCAAAGCAGGTGTTGAGCTACTCGGAAAGTATGTAGATGAGTATGGTGCTGGTGAAGGAAATAGCTTATACATCGCCGATGTAAATGAAGTTTGGTTGATTGAAATCGGTTCAGGTCATCATTGGATTGCAGTGAAAGTACCTGACGATAGCTACGCAATGATCGCCAATGGTCTACGTATTCATGGGGTAGATCTTAGTAGTGATGATGTCCTTCATTCTGAGGGGCTCATGGACTTTGTAAAACAAAACAAATTACTCGACAAACCGGATGCATCATCGTTTAATTTTGCTAAGGCATTCGGTGTTACAGGTGACATCTACAATGTCGATCGTGAGTGGTTAGGCCAAAAGATGCTGACTGAATCTAAAACGCAAAAAACGCGTCAAGATCAATATCCGCTGTTTATGAAGCCAGATGACAAAATATCCGTTAAAGATGTGGCTAGTGTACTCAGTGCCACGTTTAAAGGAACCAAATTAGAAAAAGAGGCAAAGCGACCGATGAGAGTTGAACGCCAACTTGAATCACATATTATTCAGCTACGTAAAGATATGCCTCATGAACTACAAGGCATTATTTGGCAGAGTTTTGGTGTGCTTCCAGAATCGGTGCTTGTTCCATTGTACACTAGCTTAAAATCTTACCCTGTGGCTTATCAAACAGGCAGTGATACGTATTCGGATCAATCAGCTTACTGGCAATTTAGAAGTTTAACTTCGTTGGCCTCAGCAAACCCTGAAAAATATCTACCTATGCTTCAATCGACATGGAGCAAAGAAGAGACCAAACTGTACAAGCAAGTTAGTAACTTAGACATGACATTGAAAGCGTTATATAAAAAGGATAAACAAGCCGCTTTAGAGATGGCTTCTGATTACTCCTATGGTCAACTACAACGTACGCTAACCATGGCGACGGATATACGTTATAAAATGATGACTGATCTTACGAAGAGTACCGAGAAAAAGTATTCTGAAGAGGAGTTTAAAAAGATAATGAATCTGTAGTCTTTACAACACGTCATTACATCTAACAGTTTGAATGCGTTAGCATGTATTAAAGGGGGAGGTTCTATATTGAGCCTCCCCCTTTTCGTTTTATATCGACTCTGCATTTTACTTGAAATGTTTTTATCACTAATCTGTTCTTATAGATATAGACTCTTAACAACATATTCCACAAGGCAGTAATCATATGACCAATCCTGTAAAAATCACGCTTTACCGATGGGGTGGCAGTTGGGGACCTTTTAAAGTGAATATTCCATGTGGCGAATGCACACTAACCAAAGACATTCTAAGTGATACCTTTGCGAATGAATTAGATGGAATACCAATAGATCTTGAAGTCAAAGATTGGTTATCGCATTGGTGGGAACCACTTAAACTGGGTTCATGGCACGCTCCGATTGTCGTTGTCGAAAGTAAAGTAGTGAGCCAAGGCGAGGCATTAAATCGCGGTGTGTTGATTCAATCTGTCATTGAACAATGGGCCAAACAAGATCAACTGCAAGGTAACATTGTTTATGGCAAAGCGACTTGCCCATATTGCGTGAAAGCGAAAGCGGAGCTTGATGAATTAGGTATCGAATACACGTACTACGACGTGGTGAAAGAGAGTGCGGCGCTTTATCGAATGATCCCTGAAGTAAAAGCGCACATTGGCCAAAAAACACCGGTTACTGTGCCTCAGATATGGATGGAGGGTCAATATATTGGTGGTGCAGATAATTTATCAAGCTGGCTAGCTGCTAACCATTAATCTGAGGCTATATTTTATGGAGCAGTGCAACAAGTAACATAAAATAATCCCACAATTTTGATATGGCTAATGATCAGTTACACGTAATGGTGCTACTTTATAGGTAGTGGTTTAATGGAAACCACCATCCTGTAAGAGGGAGCATTACGATGAATAAAAACGATAATGTGCCACTACCAGGTAATACTACGGAGTGGTTCTTTAACAAAAATAGCATCATTATTTTGCTGGATTTGTTGCTATTTTATTTGATGTATAACTATTTACCCTTTGAACCTAAAGTGGTTCTAGGGTTGAGTATCTTAGCCTTTATTGCTGTGCTTTGGCTTACCGAAGCGCTGCATGTTACCGTAACCGCCATTTTTGTCCCAATCATCGCAGTACTGTTTGATGTGTTTGATACTCAAACGGCATTAAATAACTTTGCTAACTCGATCATTTTTCTTTTTCTTGGCGGCTTTGCGTTAGCTGCTGCGATGCGCAGACAAAATCTTGATAAAGTAATTGCCGATAAAATACTGGTACTAGCGAATGGCAAGATGAGTGTGGCTGTTTTTATGTTATTTGGTGCCACAGCTCTACTTTCAATGTGGATCAGTAATACCGCTACCGTGGCAATGATGTTGCCATTGGTGTTGGGTATTCTTTCAAAGGTGAATGAAGAGAGTGGACACAATACCTATGTCTTTGTGTTATTAGGCATTGCATATAGCGCCAGTATTGGTGGGATAGCAACCGTAGTAGGAAGCCCTCCTAATGCGATAGCTGCTGCTGAAGTCGGCCTCACATTTACCGAGTGGATGTCGTTTGGTCTACCAACCTCTCTCATCTTGCTGCCTTTCGCTATTGCAGTGCTCTATTTGATGCTCAAACCTGAGTTAACAGGTAGCTTTGAAATTAACTATGAACCCGTCAACTGGGACAAAGGCAAAATCGTGACCCTTTGTATCTTTGTCTTAACGGTATTTTTGTGGATTTTTGGTAAACCCATTAATGCCATGATCGGTGGTTTTGCCAAGTTTGATACTTTGGTGGCTCTGCTCGCAATTGTTTTGGTTAATTTTGCGCGTGTAGTGCATTGGAAAGATGTAGAAAAAACGGCAGATTGGGGCGTATTGTTGCTATTTGGTGGAGGCATCTGCTTAAGCAATGTGCTCAAAGTGACAGGCACCAGTGTCTTTTTAGCCAATGAGTTGAGCGATATGATCTCTCAGTGGGACCTGTTTTTAATCATGTTAGTGATTGCTGGTTTTGTGGTTTTTTTGACTGAGTTTGCCAGTAACACGGCCAGTGCAGCGCTGTTAGTTCCAGTGTTTGCAGGGGTAGCAGAGGCATTTGGTCTTTCCCCAGTGGTGTTGTCTGTGTTAATTGCAACCGCAGCCTCATGTGCCTTTATGTTGCCCGTAGCGACACCACCCAATGCGATTGTGTTTGCGTCTGGTCACATCAAACAGCACGAAATGATGCGAGTTGGGATCATTCTTAATTTCGTCTGTATGGTCATTTTAACCCTGATAGCAATGCTATTATGGTAGTAACTCACCCGCTTGCTGTAGGCTATATGCAGCAAGCAAATCTATCTCTTTGACTAAGGCTTCAACCTGTTTGATTGCTTCGATTGAGGTGCTGTTTTTCCGGTAACTGAGATAAATTGGTCGACTCCAATCCTCCGCGCCATCTACGTGATACAGCTGTCCAGAGTTAATAAAAGGATCAACAATAGAGGCAGGTAGGTATGCAGTTCCCCCTTTCTCTAAGATAAAATCCAGAGCAATACGACCTGTTGATGTTCGTAAATAGGGAGCCGGTGCTTTAGCATGGCGTTCGGCGTGCTCGGAAGAGAAGCGAGTTCCCCAGTCGACATAGACATACTTTTCACTCATCGCTTGTTGAATATCACACGGTTGAGTCGAGACCAATACCAGTACTAAATCGGACACTTTTTTACACTCTAACTCTTCGGATTTAAGAGGATCAAAAATAAAAGCGAGATCTAAGGTACGTTCTAATAAACTGCGATCAAGTTGCTGCGGTATCTGCACCTCAGCCATAAAGCCATAACCACCAAAGGCGTCAGTGATGACACTTAAACAGTTCTGTAGATAGGCATCCCAAATACTCGGTGTGCCACCCAGAGTGAGTTGCAGCGTTTTTGTCTCTTCTAAAGAGAGTTCAAATTTCGCCTGCTGCAGAGTGGTTACCATGATATCGGCATATCCGATCAGACGCTCCCCAGCACTGGTAAGGCGAATGTTATTTCTTTCACGAATAAATAGCTGAGTATCAAAATAACCTTCTAGCTGTTTAATACGCGCACTTACCGCGGCTTGAGTGATGTATAAGTTGTCAGCGGCTCGGCCAAAGTGACGAACTTTTGCCACTTCTAAAAATGTGCGGAAGACTTTGACGTCCATAGTGTTTTAACCTCGATGTTGCCGCTAGCTAATCTTTGAAATATACCACCAAGCTGCCACTAATTCACTGACCGTTATGATGATATTGCTATTGAGTGCTAGTATTGGATATTGAATTTATAATATTAAGAAGGATTTCAGCGATAATGGAAAAAAAGACTCTCGCAAACTATGAACAGGAGCTGAAGTGGTTAGCGTTAGTCCTCGGCATTATTAGTACCGTCGCCATCGTGCAAAACTGGTATCCATTAACCATGTTTGTCGGGCTTCCTTTCTGCTTGATCTGGATATACTGTGCCTGGCTTCATACTGAACGACAACTTAAATACATTAATATTATTTTTTCTATCCTATATCTATATGGCATTGGTCGATATTTTTTACTCGAGTAAAGTGCGCAGTATTCATCATTTTTCCACAATAACTAAGAGATTATTATGAGTCATGTTGAAAAAGTTTTAATGGCACCACAAGGGCCGGAGTTTTCTAAATTCATTCAAGGTTATTGGCGTTTAGAGTCATGGGAGATGAGCCCTCAAGAACGCTTGTCATTCTTGAAAAGCCATGTAGAAATGGGAGTGACAACCGTTGATCACGCCGCTATCTATAGTTCAGGTCGATGTGAAACTTTATTTGGTGAGGCGTTAAAACTCGATCCCACCATGCGAGAAAAAATTGAAATAGTGTCAAAGTTTGGCATTAATGGTATTGCAACGGGCAACGGTGAAAAGCGCGTATCTCACTATGACAGTAGTAAACAAGCCATTCTGGACTCAATCGACAATTCATTACGTCGTTTAGGTGTTGAACAGCTCGATACCGTGTTAGTTCACCGTCCTGATTTTCTTATGGATGTTGATCAGGTTGCAGAAGCTTTTGCTGAGCTTAAAAAGAGCGGTAAAGTAAAACATTTTGGCGTATCAAACTTTACCGTTTCTCAATTCAATTTATTGCAGTCTCGTTTAGAGGCTCCATTGGTGACCAATCAGGTAGAAATGAACCCAATGCACTTTGATGTTATTGGAAATGGTGTGTGCGACCAATTGCAACAATGCCGTATACGCCCAATGGCATGGTCGTGTCTGGCGGGTGGTCATATTTTTAGCGAACAGACTGAACAGGCCATACGATTACGTGGCACTTTAACGCAATTGGCAGAAGAGTTAGGGGCTCACTCTATTGAGCAGGTGATTTTTTCTTGGGTATTAAAGCACCCATCAAACCCTGTTGCTCTTATCGGTTCAGGAAAAATTGCAAGAGTAAAAGAAGCCATTGGGGCACGAAAACTGCAAATGAATACCGAGCAGTGGTATCGCGTGTGGGTAGCTTCAAAAGGATTTTCTGTGCCATAAGGTACGATTAAACAAGCGTTGATGAGCGCAAAACTTGGATATATATCCGATTTCACGATTAACCGTGGCTAATCATACTCAGCTTCATACATTACGTGTAACTTATTACCATCCAGATCACGACAGTAAGCGCCAAAATAACGAGGGCGATACCGATAGCCGGGAGAGCCTTCGTCTGTTGCGCCATGTTTCAAAGCGGCATGATAGAACGCTTCTACCATGTCGTTACTCGCAGCCTTGAAGGTGATTTGCGTGCCATTACCGTTAGATGCTGGTTGGTTATCGAAAGGAGTTAAAATCCAAAAACAGCTCTGGCCATCAGAAGTGCCATAACCAATTTCGCCGTCTACCTCCATAGTGCGAACCATACCAAGTGTACTTAATAGCTTATCGTAAAATAGCCCCGCATTGTGCAGATCATTAGTGCCAAGACATACACCTAAAAGCATTGCAGTTTGTCCTTTTTAACTGAAAGAAAGTAAAGATCGAGTCATATCTATAATAACGGACCTACAGAAGCAAGTCGCTTTGTGTTTCAATTGAATGTCTGTATTACCAACTTCCTTAACAAAAAAGTTGGTAAACCCGAGCATGTAAGATAACGTTGCCATCAAGCCTCTATTATTGGTACCACTAAAATATCAACCGGGGACTTATTAATAAGGTTTTGTGAGTAGGAGATAATGCGACTCCAAAAATCGTGGTGATGACCACAAATCAGCAGGTCGATGTTATTTCCACTGATCACCTCATGCAGTTTTTCACTTAAGTCCCCTGTGCCCACGATAAACTTTGAGACAGGGAAATCAGTCTTAGTTTCAAAGGCACGGAGTTGCTCCATGGTATGTTCATTGAGTGGTCTTAAATCGGGGTTAACTTTGATATCGACTAAGTCGGGATAGATCTCACCGTGGGTCCCATCGATATGGATAAAAGAAATTCTTGAATCCAGCTGATTGGCGAGAAAAACAGCGCGATCAATAAGAGTGTAACTCTCTTCTGCTAGCTCTAGTGCAACAAGAATATGTTTGTATTGCATAACCAGTTCCTCTTAGTAGAAACACTACAATAAGCATAGTATTTGTGTGAGGAAAAAAGGTGAGCGTCCTCATATTTAATGATTAACGTAATAACATTTCTTAGTATCAGTCACCCATTGCAATACCTTCACGTCTCGGGTCTGCGCCACCAATTAATTTGTTATCCGTGAATACAACACCATGCAACCCAGAATTTAGATCTCGGATATTTACTTTGAATCCCATTTTTTCAAGTGGTTCTTTAAAGCGCACTGCATCTGTCCCTTCCTCCAGATCATAGGTACCAAAACGGTTAACAAGATGTGGCATATTGATGGCTTCTTGAATGTCCATACCCCAGTCAAAATGCGCAATAAGTGTTTGTGCAACATAACCGATAATTCGAGAACCACCCGGTGAGCCGACTGCCATGTATGGTTTTCCGTTTTCCAGTACTATGGTCGGCGACATAGAAGACCGAGGGCGCTTTCCCGGCTCGACGCGGTTAGCAATTGGATAGCCATTTTTATGTGATGCAAAAGAGAAGTCGGTCAATTCATTATTTAATAAAAAACCGTTGCTCATGACGCGAGAGCCGAACCCGTTCTCAATAGTACTGGTCATCGAGATGATGTTGCCTTCTTTATCGGCAATTACAATGTGCGTCGTGGAAGGGAGCTCGATAGACTGATCATCTGACAGCGCCATCTTACTGCTCCAAGGAGGGGTTCCTGGTGAGATGTTAGATAAAGGCTTACCTTTGGTGATCAGCGCCGCTCGGTTTTTCAGATAGTCTTTATCCAATAAACCTTCTGGCATTGGCACAAAATCGGAGTCGGCCATATAACGACCACGGTCAGCGAACGCGAGCCTAGAAGCATCGCCGATGATCTGCCACGATTGAGGATCATTCGGCCCCATTGCTTTCAAATCAAAATGACTGGCAATCCCTAATATTTGACCGACAGTAAGCGCACCCGAACTTGGTGGCCCCATTCCGCACACTTCATATTGACGATAATCAACACATGTCGCCGCTCTTTCGAGAATTTTGTATGTGGCGAAATCTTCCAATGCTAGGAAACCCGGATTGTCACTAACCCCGGATACTTTTTTGACGATATCTTTGGCAAGTTGCCCTGAATAGAAAGCCGACTCTCCCTCTTTCCCCAGTGTATCTAACGTTTTCGCGTAAGGTTTATTCACCAATAGGCTTCCCTCTTTCAGCGACTCGCCATCGGAGGTGAAGAAATACGCTTTAGTATCTGGATAGCGGCTCAAGCGATCTTTGTCTCGGGCAATGGAAGATGCGAGTCGTTCGGAGACGGTAAAACCGTGGGTTGCTAAATCCTTCGCTGGTTGGAATAGTTCTGACCAAGCTTTGCGACCGTATTTCTCATGCATGGTTGCGAGCAGCTTTACGGTTCCCGGCGTACCCACTGAGCGACCGCCAACTACCGCATTAAAAAATTTAAGCGGTTTACCGTTTTCGTCTTGAAACAGCTCAGGCTTTACCGCTAGAGGCGCGGTTTCTCGGCCATCAAAAGTGGTGATTTTTTTGCTTTTTGCATCGAAGTAGACAAGGAATGCTCCACCGCCTAAACCTGATGACTGAGGCTCAACCAGACCGAGAACGGTTTGAACGGCCACTAATGCATCTGCTGCAGATCCACCCGATTTTAGAATTTGATATCCTGCTTCCACGGCAAGTGGATTGGCTGCTGCCACCATGAAATTGTCGGCAACCACACTCTGTTTACTGGTTACTTTACTGGTAAGTTCAGGAGCAACCGTGTCGGCGACTTCTTCGATCGAAGAGGTTGCGTATACTGAAGATGAAGCAAAAGCGATACTGAGTGGAATCAAGGTTAGTTTAAACATACATTCCCTTATAT
>NZ_JAKJSQ010000103.1:0-9433 GCF_050337105.1 Aliivibrio kagoshimensis | reverse complement strand
TTGTAATACAATATATCTAGAAATGTGTGATATTGATCAAATGATACTTTATGTGGCACAAATAAATCAATAACTTAACATACTCCCCGTACTTGTTATTAATTAGATCTATCAATGGCTTATATTGTGCAGTGTGATTCCGATCATCATTTTGCGATGAATAGGTATGATTAAAGTTAATATTGTATTACTTTATGTGCAATTGGGAAATTTAACCAAAGTGTAAACAGATAAACTCTTTATTGAGGGTGACAAAGAATATGACAACTAAACCAGTATTGTTCACTGAAGAAGAAATTGAGCAACTTCATCTAGAAGTGGGCTGCTCAAGCTTAATGGGTAAGACCATTGCGGCGAATGCCAAAGACTTAGATGCGTTCATGCGCTTATCGATTGATGTTCCAGGTCACGGAGAAGCGGGTGGTTACGAACATAACCGCCACAAGCAAAATTACACCTACATGAACTTAGCAGGTCGCATGTTCTTAATCACCAAAGAGGAAAAGTACGCTGACTTCGTTACAACATTACTAGAGGTGTACGCAGACAAATATCTAACGTTTGATTATCACGAACAGAAAAACACGAATCCAACAGGTCGTTTGTTCCATCAAATTCTGAACGAGCACTGCTGGTTAATGTTCACAAGCTTAGCCTACTCTTGTGTTGCTTCAACAATGACACAAGAACAACGTGATCACATTGAGTCTCGTATTTTTGAACCAATGCTAGAAATGTTCACGGTTAAATATGCACACGACTTCGACCGTATTCATAACCACGGTATTTGGGCTGTAGCCGCAGTGGGTATCTGTGGTCTAGCGATAGGCAAGCGTGAGTACTTTGAAATGTCAGTATACGGCATTGACCGTAACGACACGGGTGGCTTCTTAGCACAAATTTCTCAACTGTTTGCACCTTCTGGTTACTACATGGAGGGGCCTTATTACCACCGCTACGCGATTCGTCCAACCGCCGTATTCGCAGAAGTGATTCACCGTCATATGCCTGAAGTTGATATCTATAACTACAAAGGCGGCGTGATTGGTAACACCGTTCAAGCAATGCTTGCAACGGCGTACCCGAATGGCGAATTTCCGGCTCTCAATGATGCTTCTCGTACAATGGGCATCACAGACATGGGCGTACAGGTTGCAGTCAGTGTTTACAGCAAGCATTACTCTTTTGAAAACGGCGTTGATAAAAACATTCTTGGTATGGCGAAAATTCAAGACGCAGTGTGGATGCATTCATGTGGTCTTGAGTTGTCTAAAGCATACGAAGCGGCTTCAGATGAACAAGAAATTGGCGTGCCTTTTTGGCCAAGTGCTGAATTGAACGAAGGCCCTGAGGGGGATAATGGGGCACAAGGCTTTATCCGTATGCAGGATAAAAAAGGCGATGTTTCTCAACTTGTTATGAACTATGGCCAACATGGCATGGGTCATGGTAACTTTGACACTTTGGGTATTTCTTTCTTCAACCGCGGTCAAGAAGTGTTACGTGAATACGGTTTCTGTCGTTGGGTTAACATTGAACCAAAGTTCGGTGGCCGTTATCTAGACGAAAATAAATCCTACGCTCGTCAAACTATTGCTCACAACACAGTAACGATTGATGAACAATGTCAAAACGGCTTTGACGTTGAACGTGCTGACTCAGTACATGGTTTACCTCACTTCTTCAAAGTAGAAGACGAGAACATTAACGGAATGAGTGCATTTGCCAACGATCATTACGAAGGTTTTGACATGCAACGCAGCGTGTTCATGCTAAATCTTGAAGAACTTGAATCTCCGCTATTGTTAGACCTATACCGCTTAGATTCTTCAAAAAGCGGCGAAGGTGAGCACCAGTTTGACTACTCTCATCAATATGAAGGCCAAATTGTTCGCACTAATTTTGAATACCAAACGAACAAAGAGCTAAATACGCTTGGTAGTGACTATGGTTATCAACACCTATGGAATGTTGCAAGTGGTGAAACTATTGGCACTGCGCTAGTAAGCTGGTTACAAAACAATACGTACTATACGTGGTTAGGAACAAGCTCAAACGCCTCTTCTTCGGATAAGAGCCAAGAAATCATCTTCACTCGCACTGGCGCAAACGACCCAAGTTTCAACTTACGTTCAGAACCAGCGTTCATTCTACGTAGCAAGGGTGGAACAACACTGTTTGCTTCTGCTCTAGAAACACACGGTTACTTTAACGAAGAACTCGAGCAATCTGTAAGTGCACGTGGTGTTGTGAAAAACATCAACGTTGTCGCTCACACGAGTGTAGGTTCAGTCATTGAGATTACGACAGAAAAATCTAATGTGACAGTGATGATCAGCAACCAACGTGGCGCGACTGATAGTACTGAACACAGCGTAGAATTGAACGGCAAATTATATTGTTGGACAGGCTTTTACTCGGTAGAAACAACTTTAGTAGCAAACACTGCAGAGCAGGGGAAATAATAATGAGCTATCAACCACTTTTACTTAACTTCGAAGAAGCCACAGAGCTTCGTAAAGAACTTGGCAAGGATAGCCTATTAGGTCACGCACTAACTCGTGATATTAAACAAACTGACGCTTACATGGCTGAAGCGGGTATTGAAGTACCTGGTCATGGAGAAGGCGGCGGTTACGAGCATAACCGTCACAAACAAAACTACATCCATATGGATCTAGCGGGCCGTTTATTTCTGATCACTGAGGAAACAAAGTACCGTGATTACATCGTAGATATGCTAACAGCGTATGCGACGGTATACCCAACACTTGAAAGCAATGTAAGCCGTGACTCTAACCCACCAGGTAAGCTGTTCCATCAAACATTGAATGAGAACATGTGGATGCTTTACGCTTCTTGTGCGTACAGCTGCATTTACCACACAATCTCCGAAGAGCAAAAATGTCTTATTGAAGATGATCTTCTGAAGCAAATGATCGAAATGTTCGTTGTGACTTACGCACACGATTTCGATATCGTACACAATCACGGACTATGGGCTGTGGCAGCGGTAGGTATTTGTGGTTATGCGATCAACGACCAAGAGTCTGTAGATAAAGCGTTATACGGCTTGAAATTAGACAAAGTAAGTGGCGGTTTCTTAGCACAACTTGACCAACTGTTTTCGCCAGACGGCTACTACATGGAAGGTCCTTATTACCACCGATTCTCTCTGCGTCCAATTTATCTGTTCGCAGAAGCGATTGAACGTCGTCAGCCAGAAATTGGTATTTATGAATTCAACGACTCAGTGATCAAAACAACGTCTTACGCTGTATTCAAAACGGCATTCCCTGATGGCACATTGCCCGCTCTGAACGACTCATCGAAGACAATCTCTATCAACGATGAAGGCGTTATTATGGCAACATCTGTGTGTTACCACCGTTACGAGCAGACTGAAACTTTGCTTGGCATGGCTGATCACCAACAAGATGTTTGGGTTCACGTTTCTGGTAAGACATTGTCTGACGCTGTTGATGCAGCTGATGACATCAAAGCATTCAACTGGGGCAGCCTGTTCGTCACCGATGGTCCTGAAGGCGAAAAAGGCGGAGTAAGCATTCTTCGTCACCGTGACAAGCAAGACGATGACACCATGGCGTTGATCTGGTTTGGTCAACATGGGTCAGACCACCAATACCATTCTGCACTAGACCACGGACATTACGATGGCCTACACCTGAGCGTATTTAACCGAGGCCACGAAGTGCTGCACGATTACGGCTTCGGTCGTTGGGTAAACGTTGAGCCTAAGTTCGGTGGTCGTTATATCCCGGAGAACAAGTCTTACTGCAAACAAACTGTTGCGCATAACACGGTCACAGTAGATCAGAAAACTCAAAACAATTTCGATACAGCGCTTGCTGAGTCGAAATTTGGACAGAAGCACTTCTTCATCGCAGATGACGAGTCTATACAAGGCATGAGCGGTACTATTTCGGAGTACTATACAGGCATTAATATGCAACGCAGCGTCATTCTTGCTGAAATTGCTGAGTTCGAGAAGCCGCTAGTGATTGATGTATACCGCATTGAAGCTGACGCTGAGCATCAGTATGACCTGCCCGTTCACCACTCTGGTCAGATCATCCGTACGGATTTTGATTACAACATAGAAAACTCGCTTAAGCCGCTAGGAGAGGACAATGGTTATCAGCACCTATGGAACGTGGCTTCAGGAAAAATAAACGAAGAAGGTTCATTAGTGAGTTGGCTACACGACAGCAGCTACTACAGCCTAGTAACAAGTGCCAATAGAGGTAGCGAAGTCATTTTCGCTCGCACTGGCGCTAACGATCCAGACTTCAACCTTAAGAGTGAACCTGCACTTATATTACGTCAATCTGGTCAAAATCATGTGTTTGCTTCTGTATTAGAAACACACGGTTACTTTAACGAGTCTATCGAAGCTTCTGTAGGTGCTCGTGGTCTAGTTAAATCTGTTTCTGTTGTGGGCCATAATCGTGTCGGGACTGTTGTTCGCATTCAGACTACTTCTGGCAACACTTATCACTATGGTATCTCAAACCAAGTTGAAGACGCGCAGCAAGATATTCATACGGTTGAGTTTGCTGGGGAGACCTACGCTTGGGAAGGCGCTTTCTCTCAACTACAGAGAAGTTAAACTCCTTTCACATTAACCGTAAAAGGCCGACCTAGTCGGCGTTTAAAATGAACATCAGCTGAAGCCGAGTGATTCAAAAGAGTTACTCGGTTTTTTCATGTTTACGTGCTTATACTGAGTCACATTTATCATACAAAACCTGTAGTTTATGTTGTAACGTAGACCTTAGTAAATGTTGTCTCAATAGCCTGATGCATTTGAAACACGGTCACCATGAATATAAGCACAATGCAAGTTCCTATCTTATCTCAAACCGTGCATTACATCACAGATGAACGTTCAAAAACCATTGCTAATAAACCAAGAGACGGTTATTATAATTGGCATATAATCATACAATAGTATATTTGGAGTAAAGCATGACTAAACCTGTTATTGGTTTCATCGGCCTCGGTCTTATGGGCGGAAACATGGTTGAAAACCTACAAACACGCGGTTACCACGTAAATGTAATGGATCTTAGTGAAGACGCGATGGCTCGTGTTACTGAACGCGGTAATGCAACGGCGTTCACTTCAGCGAAAGAGTTAGCCGCGGCAAGTGACATTGTTCAGTTTTGTTTGACGACTTCTGCTGTTGTTGAAAAAATTGTATATGGTGACGAGGGTATCCTTGCGGGTATCAAAGAAGGCTCCGTTCTAGTTGACTTCGGCACTTCTATTCCTGCATCGACTAAGAAGATTGGTGCTGCTCTTGCTGTCAAGGGCGCAGGTATGATTGATGCCCCTCTTGGTCGCACCCCAGCACACGCTAAAGATGGTCTTCTAAACATCATGGCTGCGGGCGATATTGAGACATTTAATAAAGTCAAACCGGTGCTTGATGAGCAAGGTGAAAATGTATTCCACCTCGGTGCGCTTGGCGCAGGCCACGTAACGAAACTTGTGAATAATTTCATGGGAATGACGACGGTTGCTACTATGTCTCAAGCGTTTGCCGTTGCTAAGCTTGCAGGTGTTGACGGACAGCAATTGTTTGACATCATGTCAGCGGGTCCTTCTAATTCTCCGTTTATGCAATTCTGCAAGTTCTATGCTGTTGATGGTGAAGAAAAGCTAGGTTTCTCTGTTGCAAACGCAAATAAAGACCTTGGTTATTTTCTTGAATTGGTTAAAGAGCTAGGTACTGAATCGCTCATCGCAGAAGGGACGTCTAAGAGTTTGCAAGCAGCAGTTGATGCAGGTCTTGGTCACAATGATGTCCCTGTTATCTTTGATTACTTTACTGCATTAGAGAAGTAATTCATTACAACCATCAATATTTAGTATGAATTGTTGTAAAAAAACCGCTGAATTGAAGTGACCCCCAATAGTTGGACACCAATTATTGGGGGTCTTTTTATGTCTAAATATAATTGTAGGTTTAGTCGTACATTAATTTGTTCGCTTTTGATGCGTCAAATTCCTTGAGGGATTTTCTTGCTAAATATCGAAAAGGCAACATTTTAAGAATTTCTTCACAGGGCTGAACTGCAAATGCCCAAAAAATAGATCCATCCAGTCCAAATATAATGACGCTACATAACGGTATTGAAATGAGCCATTGTCCAGTAAAGTTAATTTTAAAAACCGAGGTGGTTTTACCTAACGCTCTGAGCACATGACCATGAACCGTATTGTAACCTCTCACTATGGGTAAAAAGATATAGAGTGGAGCGATGATGGAAAGTGCGTGATAGGTCGCAGTGTCTAAGTCAGAATATATCTTGTCAATGGTAAGACTGAGCAGCAAAAAACAGATCGCGGATATAAATGAAATACCGACAGCCATATCAATGCTCGTGTCTACGTTTTTGCGCAGATTAGACATTTGACGAGATCCGATAGCTTGGCTAATGGTAATGGCTGAAGAGTGTGCCCAGGCTGTGATGAATTGTGTACCTGCTTTGATCCAAGGCATCACAATGGTGATTGCTACATAGGCACTGAGCTCAAGTTGTGAATACTGTAACATATAGATGGTTGCCCCAATTTGTAACATTGTAACATTGGCCGCAACAGGAAAAATTTCTTTACTATGGTTGATAATATTTCGCTTCAGTGATGAAGCAATAGTCGATTTTGACAATGTTATTGAATGGTCGAATTTCACACAGAGAATTAAGTAGACAAAGCGAATGGTGATGGCTAGCAAGCTACCGATTGCCGCACCTTGCACGCCGATGCCATCAAACGTGGATGTACCGTGAATAAGGAAATAAGAGGCCACGGCATTAATCGGCATTTCAATAAGGTAACCTTTGAACGGGACCTTAGTTCGGCCTAATGCATTGAATAGGGCAATAATTACTTGAGTCACCGCATTGAATATAATGACGTGTTTAAAAAATCCCAGGTAGGCATTGGTTTCTTGATGTAATACGTCATTGCTAGTCAAGGCACTGATTAGAGAGTCATTGAATAGGGAGATTATAAGCCAAAAAAATACCGCTACTGAAACATTAATGATCATTCCCGACCACACCCCTTTAGTAACAGCTGACTCCTTATCTGAGCCAACTGCACGGCTCAATACCAATTGAGTTCCATTCGCCAGCGCCATTTGAATACCCAACACAAAAGCCACAATGGTGCTGGAAATCCCCATAGCCGCCAAAGAGACCTCCCCGAGGGGAGAGACTAAAAGTGTGTCTATCATCAACATGGATTGCATTAATAAAGCATTAAGTGCTAGTGGCCAAGCCAGAGAAAGGTTCTTTTTTACATAGGATTGAGAAGACACAATGTTGCCTCAGTTATTGAAGATGAGTGGAAATGTTTCCTATTCGTGAAGTGTTCTATTGAGGATTAACGATAAGCAGCGAGAGCCAGTTTTTGATTCTCATCATCAAGTAAAGTGATGGATGCGGTGCGTGCAACGCTTGCGTTACCACTCATAATCGCCTCATATATCGCTTTATGTTCTTCCAAACAGAAACGTCCCCCCTCTACGGAGTGATTAATAAACTGCTTGAATATGGTTGACAGTATATTGCCAAAAGGGACATAAAACTGATTACCTGTCGAAAGAAATATGGCTTGATGAAACAGGTGGTCGTTGAGCGTCCATTCGTGAAAATCAAAACGGTTTGCTGCAATGGTCATTTTTTGAAACAGCACCGAGAGATCTTTACGCTGTTCAGCGGATGCATTCATCGCTGCCAATGCACATGCTTCGGGTTCAATGGCTTTCCTTAGTCCGAGAAATTGAGACAAAAAAGGCTGAGTATCTTCAAGATCTTGAATCCAATCGAGTAATTGAGGGTCTAAAAAATGCCATTGTGAGCGTGGTCGAATACGAGTGCCAACCTTAGGCTTAGATTCAATGAGCCCTTTTGCAGAAAGAAGCTTCGTTGACTCTCGAAGCGCGGTTCTGCTTACACCAAACATGTCACAAAGCGCCATCTCACTCGGCAGTTTTTCATTCTCTTGGATATCGCCGGATAAGATTTTACGTGCAATTTGTCTTGCGACTTGAACATGAATTCGGCGACTTGAATCTTCTACCAATGAAAAAACAGACATGTAAATACCTATATTAAGAAAAATGAGACATGAAATGATGTCGATAGCTGTGTTTATAGCTGTGTAGAGGCCACAACAGTGTTGAGTCGAATGATGTTAGTGCGGTTACGATTTATATAATTATCATACAATAGTATGTTTGTTAGTCAATAGAATGATGTCCGATAAGTGATAGGGATGACCGTCATTTAAGAGAGAACATTGGTTTTTGTGACTATGTTCATATGAATATGGGCTATAGTGTTAATTTATATGAACATAGTGATGATGGTTACAGTTGATTTATTAGTAGCGTTGAGAGTAAATTTCAATACGGGAAAGCCAATATTTATATAGATTTCACGTTATGTGATTGTCAATTTGGTCACGTGTATGTTAGGTGGTATAGTTAGGCTTAAATAATACATAAACTTATAATAAGTGAAGATATGTCGAGTACTTTTAATTCAATTTCGGGTTCAAAACGTAGCTTACATGTTCAAGTCGCACGAGAGATCGCTCGTGGGATATTGTCCGGTGATCTTCCTCAGGGGTCCATCATCCCGGGGGAAATGTCTCTGTGTGAGCAATTTGGAATCAGTCGTACTGCATTACGTGAGGCTGTTAAGCTTTTGACATCTAAGGGGCTGCTGGAATCAAGGCCTAAGATTGGTACCCGGGTGGTAAACCGTGCCTATTGGAACTTTCTTGACTCTCAGTTGATTGAGTGGATGGATGGTTTAGCAGACGTCGATCAATTCTGTTTTCAATTTTTAGGCTTACGTCGTGCAATTGAACCTGAAGCTTGTGCTTTAGCGGCCAAGTTTGCAACGGCAGATCAACGAATCGAATTGTCAGAAATTTTTCAAAAAATGGTTGAAATTTCTGATGCCGTAGAATTTAACCAGCAAGCCTGGACTGATATTGACATGAAATTTCATAGTCTTATTTTTAATGCCACTGGCAATGATTTTTACTTACCGTTTGGTAACATTCTCACTACCATGTTTATTAATTTTATCGTTCACTCTTCGGAAGAAGGGAGTACATGCATCAATGAACACCGTCAGATTTATGAAGCCATCATGGCAGGTAATTGCGAAAAAGCACGTCAAGCGTCAGCCGATCATTTAAAAGAAGAAAATCACCGCTTACCAGTAGCAAGCTAGGTAAATCATTTGTCGCACCAATAAAAACTGAGTAATGAGAAGCATGCAGTCGCATGCTTTTTTTCGTCGATAGAATTTATGAAAAATAGGATCATTGGCCACGTTTATTTAACAGGTATGACTAGAAACAAAAATATTAAGTTATATAATAA
>NZ_JAKJSQ010000102.1:0-9448 GCF_050337105.1 Aliivibrio kagoshimensis | reverse complement strand
TATCAAAACCATGCGTCTGTATAGGAGGATAAGACGTCAATTTGTATCTCATTAGGGCGCGGTAAAATGAATGCCATAAAGACGCCGGATATATGTCGCAAGACCGTGAACCACTGCTGTTTACCCACAACAATGGCCGACAATATGTAGACATCAACAGTGATTAAGAAAAAGAACATTGCCTTGCATTTAGCGAGGTGACCATATATGTCCCTGAGGTATCCCCCTGTTATCCCACCTGCCCTTTTAACCACTCAACAAAACTGATCACTGCGTGTGATGACGTATTACTGTGAATGAAGTAGCCTGCGTTGGCTTTGATGGGTTGAAACGGTGATACCAGTTTACCCTGTTCCAATTCATTGCCGATGAGTGCTAACCTTGCCATGGCGATGCCGACCCCCGCTTCTGCAGCGGACATTGCCATGTCGGTGCGGTTAAAGAAGTGGCCGCGATGAGTCTCTATTTCCGAACGCTTCGCTGTTGATAGATAGTGGGTGAGCCAGTGCTGCCACTCTTGATCTCGTTGTGCTGATTGCCACGGCATGGCATCGTGTAGGTACACCACATCCTGCCACTGAGCCACAGTGTCAGCGGTTAACCCTGGGTGTTTGAGTAAATACGATGGGCTCATTACTGGCAATATCGACTCCTCTAACAGCAACTCCCCTCCCTTTTTAGGGTAAGGAATTGGGCCATAATCGATAGCTAAGTCAAAATCAGTTTGATCGCTGTCCACCAGCGCCCCTTCTGCATAAATCTGGATCTGGATATCGGGATGCTGCTGATGAAAATTCTCTAACCGAGGGACTAACCATTTATAAGCAAATGATGGAGTAAGTTTAAGGCGGATTTCTGCTGGGTGTTGATCGGTTAACATCATCTCTGCCAAGGTGTTATCAAGTGTGTGAAAACAGGTATGTGCCGCTTGCGAAAGCCGTTCACCCTTATCGGTAAGACGGATCCCTCTTGAATGCCGTTCAAATAGACTAAAACCTAGTTGAGTTTCCAATTGCAGCAGCTGTTGACTGATCGCGCCTGTAGTTAGATGCAATGCTTTAGCTGCGCTTGTAAAACTCTGATGTTTTGCTACTTCCGTAAAGGTAAGTAACCCTGCTGCCATATTGCTTTTAAGAGTTTCCATCATTTCTGCTTATAGCTACTCTATAATCTGTTAGTAAATTTTATCGATTGTTATCATTTTGTAAATACAAGAATATGCCCACATTGTTAAAGTGTGAGGCTACTATGGAAATAATCGTTTTAGGCAGTGGTGTGGTGGGCTTAACGTCTGCGTGGTATTTGGCAAAGGCAGGTCATGAAGTAACGGTGATAGATCGTCAATCGCACAGTGGCGAAGAGACCAGTTTCGCCAATGCAGGGCAGATCTCTTACGGTTACTCCTCACCGTGGGCGGCACCGGGCATTCCGAAGAAAGCGATCAAATGGTTGTTACAAAAACACGCCCCTTTAAAAATTAAACCCTCCCTCTCGCCGGAACTGTACCGATGGGCTGGCCAGATGCTAGTTAACTGCAGTCAACAGCTTTATCAAGTGAATAAGTCTCGCATGTTGTCGTTATCGAACTACAGCCAAGAGTGTCTGTCCCAGTTGAGGGAGGAGCAACAGATACGTTATGAAGGGAGGCAACAGGGTACGTTACAGATATTTCGTACCCAACAGCAGTTGGATGGGGCGCAAAAAGACATGCGCTTATTGGAAATGAGTGGCACCAAGCACGCCTTATTAGATGTGAAAGGGTGCATCAAGCAAGAACCAGGGTTAGCAAACGTGGCCAACAAACTCACAGGTGGCCTCTACCTACCTGAAGATGAGACGGGCGATTGCTATCTGTTTTGTCAGCAGCTCACGGAACTGGCTACACAAGCGGGCGTCACCTTTATGTTTGATACTGAGGTGCAGAGTTTAGTGAAAAATGGTGATGATATCTGCGGGGTGCTTACCAATCGCGGCACCTTCACCGCCGACAGTTATGTTGTCGCTATGGGCAGTTACTCAACACAACTGCTTGCGCCACTTGGCATCCATATTCCTGTATACCCAGTAAAAGGCTATTCACTCACGGTACCGATTAACGAGTCACGACAGGCTCCTCAATCAACCGTCATGGATGAAAGCTATAAAGTCGCCATGACACGATTTGATGATCGTATTCGTATTGCTGGAACGGCAGAGTTAACGGGGTTTGATTACTCAATTCCTGAAAAACGCAAATCGACCATTGAGATGGTGGTGAAAGATCTGTTTCCACAGGCGGGTCATTTTGAGCAAGGAGAGTTTTGGACAGGGCTACGACCGATGACTCCAGATGGCACCCCTATTATTGGCAAGACTCACTACAAAAGCCTCTATACCAATACAGGGCATGGCACGCTGGGATGGACCATGGCTTGTGGGTCGGCGCAACTGCTCACTGACGTTATCGACAACAGTGAAAGTGCAATTGATAGCCAACAATTTGATTTATTCCGATATCACGCCTAAGGATCCGACGATCATGCTGTCACTATGAAAACCTAAAACCCATTTGAATTTGTAAATTCTCCCTTTTAAGTTAGACATTAGTCTGATGAATCAGCGATTAAATTCAACCCAACCATTCATAGACGTTATATTGGGCATTAAACTCATTAATTTTAGCATTATGCGCTTGCGGTCACACCAAAGGCGTTTAATAGTCAAATGTATTAACAAAACTATTACAAATGAATTAATATCTCGGCCGAACAATAATAATAAAGCAACTTTTACTCAAAACATTTAAAGGACACATCATGCAATCATTTGTTGATTTTCTAAACGGAATTATTTGGAGCCCGTTTTTAATCTATTTGTGCTTAGGCGCAGGTCTGTTTTACTCCGTACTAACTCGTTTCGTACAAGTTCGTCACTTTTTTGAAATGTGGCGACTGCTACTGTCTGGTAAAAGCACAGACGAAGGTATTTCATCGTTCCAAGCGCTTGCCGTCTCCCTTTCTGGCCGTGTTGGTACTGGTAACATTGCCGGTGTTGCCGCCGCTATCGGTTTTGGTGGCCCTGGTGCCGTATTCTGGATGTGGGTTGTAGCTTTCTTTGGCGCAGCAACGGCATACGCAGAATCAACACTGGCTCAAATCTATAAAGAAGAAGATGAAGGTCAATTCCGTGGCGGCCCTGCTTACTACATCGAAAAAGCGATGGGTCAGAAATGGTATGCTTGGATTTTTGCCATCTCTACAATTTTCGCTTGTGGTATTTTACTACCAGGCGTGCAATCAAACAGCATCGGTAACGCAGTTGAAGCGGCATTCGGTTCTGGTGACATGATAGAAACCGCTATCGGTACTTTTAGTTTCGCCAAAATTTTAACCGGTACAATTATCGCTGTTATCCTTGCGTTCATCATCTTTGGTGGTGTTAAGCGTATTGCTAACTTCACTCAAATCGTCGTTCCATTTATGGCGCTAGCGTACATCATTGTTGCTTTCGTTATTATCCTGCTAAACGTTAGCCAGGTTCCAGTGGTATTCTCGATGATAATCGGTGACGCATTCACTCCTATGGCTGGCTTTGGTGCTGCTATTGGTTGGGGTGTAAAACGTGGTGTTTACTCAAACGAAGCGGGTCAAGGTACGGGTCCTCATGCAGCAGCGGCTGCAAGTGTTGATCACCCTGCTCAGCAAGGTTTGGTTCAAGCGTTCTCTATCTATATTGATACCCTTCTTGTCTGTTCTGCTACCGCGTTCATGATCATCATAACTGGTGCTTATAACGTCCACGGCGGTTCTGAAGGTGTCTTCCTTGTACAGAACTTAGCAGCAAACATTGGTGCTAACGGCCCTGTGTTTACGCAAATGGCCATTGAAAGCGCAATGCCAGGAATCGGTAAGCCGTTTATCGCGTTTGCTCTGTTCTTCTTTGCATTTACCACCATTCTTGCTTACTACTACATCGCAGAAACTAACATCGCGTACCTACGTCGTACGATTAAGATACCAGGTATGATGTTCATTCTTAAAGCGGTTCTGATTACTGCTGTGTTCTATGGCACAGTTAAAACGGCTAACCTTGCTTGGGCAATGGGTGATGTGGGTGTAGGTCTAATGGCTTGGTTGAACATTGTAGGGATTATCATCATCTTCTTCATGTCTAAGCCTGCAATTAAAGCACTGCATGATTACGAAGCACAACAGCGTGCAGGTGTAACAGAATACACTTTCAACCCTGTTAAACTTGGTATTAAAGGTGCAACTTACTGGGAAGAGCGCTACAACAAAAACTCAAAAAGTACGTCACAGACTGTTCAAGCAGACGGAAAGCCTGTAGAACAATCGTAATACCCATACCGAACCATTAACGAATTAAGGCTAACCAGTGGTTAGCTTTTTTTTACATAAAATTACACAACATCACGTTCGTTGACCCCCCAAACGCTACTCTTTCGCTATATTCAATACTACAGCGTTATAAGGAATGACAATGAAGTTAACCTCTGCTTGTTATTATATCTCCACTGTTTTTATGCTCAATGCACTCTCAGCCCATGCCAAAGAGTCGCTCACTTATCCGATTGTCGATACCAACCAAACCACCTGTATTGGGCTAAACCAACCTCTGTCAGTCTGTCCAAGCAGTGGTGACCGCACCTTTGGTCAAGACGCGCAATATCAAGGGCTCACTCCAAGCTATACCGATAACAACAACCTGACTATTACCGACGATATTACCCAGTTGATGTGGAGTAAAACCACGGACATTAATGGCGATGGCAAAATCAATGCCAAAGATAAGCTCACTTATGAACAAGCACTCGATTACGCAGGCACGTCAACCCTTGCAGGCCATAACGATTGGCGTATCCCGACCATCAAAGAACTCTACTCTCTGATTCAATTTGATGGGCAAGATCCCAGTGGCCCTATTAGCAAGGGAGAGTTGGAGCTGATCCCTTTTATCAATCAGCACTATTTCGATTTTAACGCGGGTGATACTGAGGCGGGTGAACGTTTGATTGACAGTCAATACCTATCTAGCACTCGCTATGTTTCTAGCACCATGCATGGCGACGACACAGTATTTGGGGTCAACTTCATTGATGGGCGCATTAAAGGTTACGGCATCAGCATGCCCAATGGCAAAACGAAAAGCTTCTACGTAATCACGGTACGCGGCAACAGTGACTACGGAAAAAATGAGCTTGTGAATAACAACAACAGCACAGTATCCGACAAAGCGACAGGACTCATCTGGCAACAGCGCGACAGTGGTGCCGGGATGGATTTCCCAACGGCGTTGGCTTACTGCGAACAGTTAAACCTCGCAGGCCAAACCGATTGGCGCCTTCCTAACGTGAAAGAATTGCACTCTATTGTTGATTACAGCAAGTCCCCAAAAACCAGCCACTCCGCGACCATCGACTCACTGTTCAGCAGCACTCGTATTAATAATGAAGCGGGTGAGAGCGACTATGCCAGTTATTGGAGCAGCACCACTCATAACAATCTACAGTCAGGCCGCAATGCTGCTTATGTTTCATTCGGGCAATCACTGGGTAACATGAGAGGTCAATGGATTGATGTGCATGGCGCGGGCTCACAGCGAAGTGATCCTAAGGTAGGCGACAGTAGTCAATATCCGACAGGTCATGGCCCACAAGGAGATGCCATTCGCATCGATAATCTGGTTCGCTGTGTCTCTGGTGGGGTGTCAAACTTTGTTCAGCAGCCCATATCAAATCTGCGAAAGCCGATGACATTGTCCATCACTACTACGCAAAGCTCTATGCAGCCACAACCAAACCAAAATCAACCTAAGCTTCAAAATGACCCATTCAGTAACATGGATCGTAATGGTGATGGTAAGTTGTCAAAACAGGAGGCGAAGGGGCCACTGGCTAAAGATTTCAAACGTATTGATAGAGATGGAGATGGTTATATCACCCGTCAAGAGTTGCCCAAAAGAGGGTAAGCTAAGTAAACAATGCCATTAATAACAATCCCCCGCATACCCTGGAGGTATGCGGGGATACTCTTACTCGATGCGTATGCGCTATTTCGATCTCAAGTAATTAATGGTATTGGCGATGTCTTCAATATCTTTGTGATTACTGCTCTGAACCAAATATGTACCTTTTACGATGAAAGCAGGCACCGATTGTAGCCCTGACTGTTCAGTTAACGTTTCTGAGAACTGTAATTTGCTAAAGACTCGCTCTCTTTGCTGCTCATCTAGCTTATATGGACTCACTAGACCACGGCTACTGAAAATCTGCTCTAATACTGGCTGAAACGCTTTAGTCATAAAGGCATCAGAATCTTGGACTGCAGAAAAAAGCTCACTCATCAGTGCTTCATCAGGAACACCACCATCTGACTGAATAGCCGCCGTGTAGTAGATAATGGCTGCCAATTGCGCTGACTCATTAAACACCACATGAACTTTGTCCGTTTTTACTTTAGTGATCGCTTCAATAGCAGGGATCTGCTGTTCCATCTTACGACAATGGCCGCAAACCAAAGAGAAAACTTCTGTCACCTCACCCATATCACTGTCAGTAATAGGCGTTGGAATCGTGACGTATTTGTCACCCTCTTTAGGTACATCAGCTTCACTGCAACCGGCTAAAAACAACAATGAGCAAAGAAGAATGAGCGTCGGTTTGATAACAGGTAGTTTTTTCATTACAGCCTCAAGTTTATAAAGAGGCGCTATGATAACCTTAAAGCTGAGTCTAAGGTCAATCTCTATTATTAAAAAATCACGGTTTCATTCTGGAGTAACCCGCTAATTTCTCGTCATAATAGTAGACAAAATCAATCGGAGGGCCAGGTCTAAATGGCTCTGAGCGGCCAAAAGGAGAGGGTGTAGGCTTTTCAGGTAGCGTCGTTTGTGACACGCGAAGCTGTGGATAGGGACGCTGTTGATTATTTTGATAGATATACAAACTATTGATAGTGCTAAAGCCGCCTCCGTTTTCATAACGACGGTTCAACGCCATATTCAGTAGGATTTTTGGTTCTCCCTCATGGCAACCCAGCAGGTAAAGATCTTCGCCCTTCTCCATACGAGCAACCATAACCAGCACTAACGCATCACTGATTGTATCGATGCTAGTAGTGTGATCATACGAAAGCTGTTGTACTTTGAACTTAGGGTCATCACGATGAAGTGAGAAATGCCCAATCACCCTCAATGAAGAGAGCTGATGTTGCTCTACCATCTCAGAGAGTGCGAATGACGGCGAGGACTCGGCACAGTTTGCTGCCACTGTGGTGTGACTAAAAATCAGCAGTGCGCCAAGTGTAATAAAGCGTGTAAACATTCGACAACCCTCGCGGTGTAGACAGATAAAAAAATACCAAGAGATGGCATCAACTCTTGGTATCGTTCCATTTATTTTACTAAGTTCCCCCCTAAGAGAGTAGACTTAAATGATGAACTTGTTCACCTCTTGATCAATCGTTTTGCCGATTGCTGACAGCTCTGCACTGGTCTCCACAATTTTGTTACTTGAGATAAACGTCGCTTCTGTAGAGTCTGCAATATTCACCACATTACGAGAGATCTCTTCTGAAACATTTGTCTGCTCTTCAGAAGCTGTCGCAATTTGTACGTTCATATCTGAAATCCTAGCAATGGCTTCGGAGATCTTCGCAAGCGATTCGCCTGCTTCTCCTGCTTTTTGCACACTGACAATACTGGTATCTTTGCTTTGACGCATGCTCTCAACCGCACGCTTAGCGCCATCTTGCAAGCTTGTGATTTTGGCGTTGATCTCTTCTGTACTCACTTGCGTTTTACCCGCTAAGTTTCGAACTTCATCAGCTACAACGGCGAATCCTCTCCCTTGTTCACCGGCACGTGCCGCTTCAATTGCTGCGTTTAATGCCAGTAAGTTAGTCTGCTCAGCAATGCCTTTAATCACCTCTAGCACGGTGCTGATCTGAGCAACTTCATGATCCAGTTCGGCAATCACCTTCTCTGCTGAGTCGAGGTTGGATGCTAACCCTTCGATGGAGTCAATCGCTTCTACCACAACTTGATTAGTCACTTCCCCTTCGCGATCGGCATCTCGAGCCGCTTCGGCTGCTCCTTGTGCGTTAATCGCGATCTCGTTAGAGGCAGAACTCATCTGTGCCACTGCCGTTGCAACTTGTTCCGTTTCGCGGCGCTGTTTCTCCATCTCTTGCTGACTGTTTTGCGACGTGTCATTCATCAAATCAGCAATGCTATTCATCTGTCCTGAATTGGCTTTAAAATCGATCATCATGACATGGATATTATGCACAAAGCTGTTGAAGCTCTCTGCCAACTGTCCAATTTCATCTTTGCTTTCGATCTCAAGTCGACGGGTTAAATCTCCTTCACCTTGAGCCACATCTTTCATCGCGACTTGCAGTTTACGCAATGGTTGGGTCAACTTACCAAGTAACAGACTGATCACCACCATAGAGAGTAGAATTGCAATCGGAGTCAGGATAAAGGACAAATTTCGAATTTCACTCATCGAAGCGTACGCTTGGTTTTTATCTATCTCTACCGCTAATGACCAATCCACGGTAGGCACTCCAGAAATTGGGAAGAAACCCACCAACACATCTTTTCCTGCATTGCTGGTCTCTGCCAACTCTGGCTGAATCGCGAGATCATTAGTTGAATAGAGTTCTGAGATGTTTTTACCGTTTAATGACGCATTGCTGTGCACTAAAATCTTACCCTCTTTAGAGACAAGATACGCGTGACCAATACCATTAAAATTGATCGCTGAGAGGGTTTCTACAACATACTTAAGTGATAAATCTCCTGCAGCAACCCCTGCAAACGAACCGTTTTGTTTAATCGGTGTCGCAGTAGAGATCAACACTTCGCTGCTCGTAGCATCGATATAAGGTTCAGTAAATGATGAGCTCATGGTTGATTTGGTTTTGGTGTACCAAGGGCGTCCGCGAGGATCGTAGCCTTCTGGCAGTTTCTCATTAGGGTCATCCATTACCATGACACCTTGTTCACTGCCGACATACACATACACATAACCACCCGCATTTTTGATAAGGGCGAGTTCATTACGATTCATGTCATCAGAGATTGAGCCTGTAGAGTCTGCTACCGCTTCTATTGCTGAAAGTTTTCCATTCAACCAACCAGCAATATTGCTGGAAGAGGTTCTCGATAACTCTTTCAAATTTGACTGCAAACTGGCGGTAGTCTGTTTCTCTACCACGTTGTAATTCACAACCGAAAGAGCGGTTAAGGCAATGGTAATAATTGAACAGGTCGCTACAATTATCTTTTTTGAAAATCCAAGGTTCTTCATATACATCCTTACTACAAATATAACCGATATTTCTATCACTTATTTCAATGTAAGGCTTAATTAACAATTAAGCTAATTAAGCGCCCTTTTGATTTTGTAAAATTAAAATCATTTTATATATGACAAGAGTAATCT